>JANTFW010000042.1 GCA_024763245.1 Flavobacteriaceae bacterium
TTTATACGACAAAGATCTATACTCGGAGTATAGAGCCTTCCGAAAAAAAATTAAAAAATATGATACGGTTAAAATTCTCCTCCACCAAAAATAAGCATATGAAACTTCTTCTTTATCTTGTAGTACTCATAAGTCCCATAGCCTTGTTTGGGCAAAATTATAAATTCGGTAAAGTATCTGTTAAAGAGTTACAGGAAACCGTCAACCCGATAGATAAATCTGCCCCAGCAGCCATTTTATATGCTGAAAGAAAAACAAAATTTGAATATACTGAAAGTGATGGATTTTACCTTGTTACGGAGTATTATAAGCGTATTAAAATCTACACTAAAGAAGGTTTTGATTATGCTAGTTTACAACAGTATTTATACTATGATGTAGCCTCAAGAAAAGAAGAAATGCTCTTTGTAAAAGGGGTAACCTATAACCTTGATAAAGGTAAAATAATAAAGAGCAAATTAAAAAACAGCGCCATTTTTGAGGAGCGCCTCAATCGGTATTACTTTACAAAAAAGTTTACAATGCCAAACCTAAAAAATGGTAGTGTAATTGAATGGAAGTATACTATTAAATCCCCTTTTTGGACACGATTAAGTGAAGTAAAACTTCAATATAGTATCCCTGTAAAAAAAATTAAAACTACCCTCTATATTCCAGAATATTTTCATTACAACAGCTACCCCAAAGGGTATTTACATATTCCAATAGAAAACAGTGTAAAAAATCGAGAAATATTTTTTCAGGTCCATCTCAATCACGAAAACACCTTATTAAAGACCACTAAAACACAAAGTACTTCTGCTGAGTTTCAAGAAAATATTTATACCATTACCATGACCGATGTTCCTGCACTATCTGATGAGGCCTATTCCGGTAATATTGATAACTATAAAGCAGGAATTATTTATGAATTAGCTTATGTTAATATCCCTGGAAGTACAATACATAGCTATGCAAAAGATTGGAAAGCCGTTGTGTCAAATATTAACAATAGTGATGCGTTTGGTAATCAACTTAAACAATCAAAACATTTTAGCGATGATTTGGCTAAACTAAATATGGGGAAAAATGCGGTAGAAAAGACCTTGGCTATTTATAATTTTATCAAGCAAAAAATAAAATGGAATGGCATACAAGGTTACTATACAGATAAAGGGGTTAAAAAATCGTTTAAAGAAGGTGTTGGAAACACTGCTGATATAAACTTAAACCTTGTGTCGATGCTACGTGCTTCAAATCTTGAAGCCCATCCGGTATTAATTAGCACTATTAGTAATGGAATACCTGTTTTCCCAACAAGAGCCGGTTTTAATTATGTCATTGCTTATGTAAAGATTGGTGAGGATGAATTTCTATTAGATGCAACAGATCCTTTAAGTTTACCCAATATACTCCCTAAGAAAACCTTGAATTTTAGAGGTCGGGTAATCTATCCGACAGGTTTATCAAAATGGATTGATTTATTTCCCAAAAAACATAGTATCAAAAAAACAAATATCAATGTTGTATTTGATGGAACCCGTATGCAGGGAAATGCGAGAACAAACTATACAAAACGCTATGCATTGAGTTATCGAAAAGAAACCTTAAACAAAAGTACGGAAGAACTCCTCGATTGGATAGATGAAAACCTAGAAGAAATAGATGTTCTAAATGCTCGTGTAGCCAACCGCGAAAGTAGTAACAAAGCGGTGATAGAAACCATTAAGTTTCAATCTGATACGTTTAATGAAGACATCAATAATCAAGTGTTTATCACTCCTTATCTATACCTACAAGAAACAGAAAATCCCTTTAAAACTGAAAAAAGAGATTTCCCTGTCTATTTCAATACCCCTTGGGTAAAAGTCGCTAATATCAACATTGCAATTCCTGAAAATTTTACAGTAGTATCGCTGCCTGAAGATGCAGAATTTGGCTTGTTAAATGATCTTGGTTATTATAAAACAACCTATATTCAACAAGGAAAAACCATAAAAATAGCAGGTACTTTTGCTATTAACAAACCCGTTATTTCTGCAGAGAATTATCAAGAACTAAAAGAGTTCTATCAAAAGGTAATTACCGAACAAGCTAAAAAAATAATACTAAAAAAATTATAATCGCATTATTTTTAGAATTCATATTTTGTAGTTAATCGGATACGCTATAATACCGGGATTCTTTGGTGTTAAACATCACAAAATTGCTCTGAACATTAGAAATCATATCTAACCGAGAGAGTTTGTCGACCAAAAAATTATGATATTGTTTGCTGTCGTGAATTACTATTTTTAACAGATAATCAAAATCACCGGCAATATGATAGGCCTCTTGTACTTCGTGCATCTGAGCTACCGCTTGTTCAAAATCCGCAATATGGTTTTTTGTGTGTTTTTGTAAAGAAACTTGGCAAAACACAAGTAATTCCAATCCTATTTTTTCACGGTCTAATATAGCTGCATAATGCGATATAATTCCCTTTTTTTCCAAACGTTTTATCCGCTCATAAACCGGTGTAGAAGATAGCCCTACTTGATAAGCAATCTCTTTGATGTTTGCCTTAGCATCTTGTTGTAATAGCTGTAGAATTTGACGATCTTTTTTATCTAATGAATACATCTTTAAAAGAAAAATTTGCTGTTTATACACATAATTTCTATATGGTAAAACATAAATATTCTACAAATATATATAATTACAAGATAATTTACCAAATATTATATAATAACTAGGAATAAATTTTATATATCATTACTTTTACAGTAGTTTTTAACTAATCTTTAAAATTTGATTTATTATGAAATTTGATCCTGCAAGCAATCTAGAAAAAAACCCAAATTACGGACAGTTTAAAGGGGTAAATCCCTCTATTTCTGATTCGGCTACCTATACGTTTAAGACAGCCAAAGCTATGATGGACACTTTTGAGGGTAAATCTGAAGGTCAGTTTTTGTACTCAAGACATACAAGCCCCAGTAATTATTATCTGGCCCAGGCTTTAGCAGCTATGGAGGGTACAGTAGAGGCTAATGTAACCGCTTCGGGCATGGGGGCTATCTCAACGACACTCTTACAAATATGTGGCACCGGTGATCATATTGTTTCCAGTAGAACCATTTATGGAGGCTCTTATGCTTTTATGAAAAACTACTTACCAAAACTAAACATCCATACCTCTTTTGTAGATATCACCAATTTGGAAAAAATGGAAGCCGCTATTCAACCCAACACCAAATTAATTTATTGTGAAACCGTCAGTAATCCGCTATTGGAAGTGGCGAATATTCCTAAACTATCGGAAATAGCAAAAAAACATGGGGTTTTGTTGGTTGTTGATAATACATTCTCTCCGCTAATTATGTCTCCTTATCAAATGGGTGCTGATATTGTAATACACAGTCTTACTAAATTCATCAATGGAATGAATGACACTGTAGGAGGTGTGGTTTGTGCCGATTCGCAATTTATCAATGCCAGTAAAAGTGTTATAGACGGTGCGGCCATGCTAATTGGATCTACTATGGATAGCTTAAGAAGTGCTAGCATCTTAAAAAATACCCATACCTTGGCAATTCGAATGAAAAAACACAGTGAAAATGCAATGTATGTGTCCCAAAGATTAGAACAAGATGGGGTACGAATCGTATATCCCGGGCTAGACAGTCATAAAGATCATAAATTGTTTACAGCAATGTATAATGCCGAGTTTGGATATGGCGGAATGATTACTATTGATGCCGTAACTTTAGAAAAAGCAGATGCTTTTATGGAGTTAATGCAAAAAAGAAATGTCGGTGATTTGGCAGTAAGCCTTGGGTTTTACAGAACACTATTTAATGCGCCCGGATCCGGAACTTCTAGCGAAGTCCCCGAAGACGAACAAAAAGAAATGGGATTATCCCCCGGATTAGTTCGTTTTTCTATGGGATTAGATCACAATATTGACAAAACCTATAAAATCATCAAAGAATGTATGATTGAAACTGGCATTCTTGAGCCTATGCATGCCTAAATTTATTGGCATTCCGAGTTCAAAAAAGCAACTACAATAAGGTTTAATACTCCTGCTGTTTATGTAGAACTATAACAACCATGTGTAAATAAATACCAATCCGAGATAGGTAAATACGTATCTCGGATTTTTTTGTAATATTACATTCTCTATAACCTAATTCATTTTTGATGTCTAAAAACCATAGTAAAGAATTGCCTCTTTTTTGGGCCTTATTGCCTGTTCTTTTGTTGATGCTATTATTGACCTATAATGTAAGGGCTATTTATCATGATGACGCTACTTCCGGAGCCAATCAATTTGCGCTCCTACTCATGGGATTCGTCGCTGCCTTAATAGGTTTTCGTAATAAAATCCCTTTTAGTGCCATGTTAGAAAGTGTATATAAAAACATCAAAACAACCAGTGGTGCTATACTAATTTTGTTGTTTGTAGGGAGTTTAGCAGGAACTTGGTTAATCAGTGGCATTATCCCCACTATGATTTATTACGGATTACAGATATTAAACCCTACCGTATTTTTAGGAGTAGCAGTTGTAATATCCAGTATTATTTCGTTGGTTACAGGAAGTAGTTGGGGTACTACAGCTACTATTGGTATTGCATTAATTGGAATTGGCAGAGGGCTGGGGATTCCCGATGGAATGGTTGCCGGAGCGGTAATCTCAGGAGCCTATTTTGGTGATAAGATATCTCCTATGTCAGATACAACTAATTTAGCCGCGGCTATGGCAAAAATTGATTTGTTTAAACATATTCGATATATGCTCTATACTACAGCACCATCCATTAGTATCACTATTATTATTTTTGTAGTTCTTGGTTTTTTTCAAGAAACCCATGGCGAATTGCATAATCTGGAAATTATGGATGGCATTACACAAACATTTACTATAAATGCTTGGTTGTTACTAGTCCCTTTAGCTGTTATTATACTGATCATCAAAAAAGTAGAACCCTTAATGGCACTTTTAATTGGCACTTTATTAGGAGGTGTTGCTGCAGTTATTTTTCAGCCGGAAGTGTTAAAAAGTATTGTAGGGGTAGATACCTTACATTATAACGATGCCTATAAAGCCGTAATGAATGCCATTGTGGGCGAAGTAAATATTACCACAGAAAATGCAACCTTAAACAAATTATTTTCCTCCGGTGGTATGGCCGGAATGCTCAATACTGTTTGGCTTATTTTATCAGCCATGGTTTTTGGCGGTATTATGGAAGCTATTGGTGCTTTACGAAGTATTAGTAATGCCTTACTACGAATGGCTAAAGGCGATTTTGGCGTTTTTGCCAGTACTACCGTGACTTGTATATTTTTTAACGGTACTGTATCGGACCAATATTTAGCAATAGTTGTTCCGGGAAAAATGTATAGTGAGGCTTTTAAAGACAAAGGATTGGCTCCGGAAAACCTAAGTAGAACCTTGGAGGATTCGGGAACGGTAACCTCTGTTTTATTCCCTTGGAATACCGGTGGTGCTTACAATGCAAAAGTGCTCACAGTAGATACTGCTACTTACCTACCCTTTGCTTTTTTTAATTTAATCAGCCCATTGATGACCTTGTTATATGCCGGATTAAAAATTAGAATTAGGCGGCTCTCTAAAAAATAGAAACCGTAACTAGTTCAAAAACATCTTATAAATTCAACTTTAATTGTTCCGGTAAAAGCTTAAAACTCTTACGGTGATAAACGCAACTTCCATACCTACGAATCGCTTCACGATGTTCTTTAGTAGGATACCCCTTGTTCTTTTTCCAATTATAATATGGAAAATCTAAATGTAATTTTTCCATATACGCATCTCTATAGGTCTTGGCTAAAATAGAGGCGGCAGCAATGTTTAGATACTTCGCATCGCCCTTTACTATAGTTTGATGCTTAATGTTGGTATAAGGGACAAATTTATTACCATCAACACTAATAAACTCTGGGGTAACGGTCAATTGGTCAATGGCACGATGCATAGCCGTAATAGAGGCTCTAAGGATATTTAATTGATCTATTTCTTCTTGGTATACAAAAGCCACAGCATAGGCAATGGCTTGTTTTTCAATGATAGGACGCAATACTAAACGTTGCTTTTCGGTTAGCTTTTTAGAATCCGTAAGTATTTCATTGCTAAAATCTTTGGGTAAAATAACCGCAGCGGCAACAACCGGCCCGGATAAACAGCCTCTTCCGGCCTCGTCAGTGCCTGCCTCTACTAAATCAGGATGTACTTGTAACTTTAACATGCTTTTGACTTTTGCACGGTACAAAGTAAAACTTTTTTATGCAACTTTGAGGCATCATTATCCAATAACAAAATTTGTACATTTGTCCAAAATAATCGAATAGAATACATGCGGCGTTTTATCCTTTTTGGAATTATTTTACTGATTAGCAACTCGCTTTTCGCACAAATAAATATAAGTGGGAAAGATAGGGAATTGCTAAAAGCAAGAGGAAACAAAACCTTAAACGGTCGGCAACTAAACGATACTATTGGTGGCAATAAATTTGATGAAGAAGTTGACGTTGAACTTTCGGCTAAAACACATTATACCGATTATAAAATTATTTCATACGAAAAAGATACCACACTGGTAGACACCACTTTAACACTTAAAAAAGATAGAATTTTTAATTATATTCGTAAAAATAATTTTGAGCTACTCGCCTTTCATAATCTGGGACAGACCTATAACAAGCTCGGTTATAATTTTAACACAGTAGGCTTATTTCCTGCAATGGGAGAACGGGCAAAACGATATAATTTTTATACGGTTGAGGATGTTAATTACTATAGGGTTCCCACCCCAACTTCAGAATTATTTTTTAAAACCGGGATTCAACAAGGACAAGTATTACATTCATTTTTAACGGCAAATCTTACCCCACAACTCAATTTATCTATTGCCTACAAGGGGCTCCGATCACTGGGGAATTATAGAAATGCCCTGGCAAGTCATCAAAATTTTAGTATAACAAGTAGCTACGAAACCAAAAACAAACGCTACCAAGCCAGAGCCCATTATGTAGCACATAACCTTATGAATCAAGAAAATGGAGGCTTAACAACAGAATCTATTGATTTATTTACAACTGATAATCCGGACTTTGTGGATAGAGAACGCTTGGAAACCACATTTACAGATGCAGAAAGTCTGTTAAAAGCCAAACGCTATTATATAGAACAAAGCTATGCTATTTGGCATCATAAAGACAGCATTTCAAATAAGGATTCACACCTTCAGATAGGGAATACCTTTACGCATTCGCGTCAGTATTATAACTTTACTCAAGAGAAAGCATCTCCATTATTTGGTGTGGCTTACAGTAATACCATTATGGATAGTACTGCACAAAAAGTAACCGATAATGCCTTGTTTTTAGAATTAAAATCCAATTATGTTTTGGGAAAAATAAGAGGTAAATTAGAGTATACTAATTTTAATTATGGCTATACTAATATCTTGTATCTCAATTCTCAAACCGTCCCTGCCAGACTTGATGGATACACCGTTTCTATAGGGGCTGACTGGAATGCCCAATTCAAAAGTTTTTATCTAAAAGCAAAAACAGGGGCTATTATTAAAGGGGACTTCAAAGGAAATTATATTAAAGGCACCGCCATTATAAAAAAAGACAGCCTTTTTACCGCTAAAGCAAGCGTACTGCTGCAATCCAAATCTCCTGATTTTAATTATTTACTCTATCAAAGTGATTATATTGATTACAATTGGTCGCATCATTTTGATAACGAAAACACCCGCTATCTTGGCTTTTCCTTTAAATCTAATAAATGGGTAGATGCCGAAGCCAGTATTACCCAAAAAGATTTTTACACTTATTTTGATGCGTATTCAAAGCCCCAACAATATTCGGGTATAGTAAGCTATTTAAAAGTCCGTGCACACAAAGCCATACGCTACAAAAAATTCACTTTAGACAATACCGTTCAATATCAAAAAGTAGCCACAGGAAACGAGGTGTTTAGAGTACCGGAATGGATTACCGAAAACACCTTATTCTTTTCTGATCATCTCTTTAAAGGAGACCCTTTGTACCTGCAAACCGGTATAAGCTTTTCCTATTTTACAAAATACAAAGCTGATGAGTTTAATCCGTTACTCAATGAATTTGTATTACAAAACGATCAATTAATCGGAGCATATCCTGTATTTGATTTTTTTATTAATGGCGAAATCCGAAGAACACGCCTCTTTCTAAAAGCCGAAAATGTTTCTGCTTTGTGGTCTAGAGGAAATTATTTTGTAACTCCTACTCATGTTTACCGAGATTTTACCGTTCGTTTTGGTTTAGTTTGGAATTTCTTTATTTAATAAAGACCTCTTTCCCTAAAGCTTTGTAAATTTACTTTCCTTAATTTTGTTGATATGAAAGTGTCTAAAATATATGTAGCCGGTAATTTTACTACCACAGCAAACGAATTAAAAGTGGTAAACCCCTTTAACAAGCAACTCGTTGCCACTACGTTTCTGGCTGGGAAAGAAGAATTAGAACAAGCCATTGAAAAAGGGCTTTCGGTTCGTCGGGAATTAAAGCATCTTCCCCTTTATAAAAGATATAAAATTTTGATGCAAATTTCTAATGCCTTACAAGAAAACAAAGCATCCTTGGCTTTGCTTTTATCCAAGGAGTCCGGAAAACCCATGCGTTATGCGCTAGGAGAAATAGAAAGAGCCTCCCAAAGTTTTTTAGTTGCTGCAGAGGAAACAAAGCGGATTCCAAACGAATACTTGGCTCTGGATTGGACCGCATCAGGTAAAGGAAAAGAAGGTTTGGTCAAATATTTTCCTATTGGTTTAATTGCCGGTATAGCCCCTTTTAATTTTCCATTAAATTTAGCAGTTCATAAAATTGCACCGGCTATTGCAACCGGTAATCCTATTATTCTAAAACCGGCACGAGCTACCCCCTTATCAGTCCTAGAACTTGCAAAGATTATCGATAAAACTGACTTGCCTAAAGGAGCTGTTTCTATCCTACCAATGAATCGAGTATCCGGAAACCAATTAGTTACGGATTCCCGTTTTTCAAAACTGAGTTTTACCGGATCACCACAAGTAGGATGGCTTATGAAATCGAAAGCGGGGAAAAAACGTATTACTTTAGAGTTAGGAGGAAATGCTGGGGTGTTAATTTCAAAAAAAGCCGATTTGGAACGAGCTGTAAAAAAATGTTTAATCGGCAGTTTTGCTTATTCGGGTCAAGTTTGTATACATGTGCAACGAATTTATGTGGAAAGTACTGTATTTGATGCCTTTACTAAAATGATGATTCAAGGAACAAAACAACTAAAACAAGGTAATCCAGAGGATATGGATACAGATATATCATCTATGATTGATGAAAATAATGCTAAAAGAGTAGCTTCCTGGGTTGCCGATGCTGTTGCTGATGGAGCGCAAATACTTTGTGGGGGAAAACGTCAAGGAACTTATTTTGAACCTACTATTTTGACCCATACCAAACCAGAAATGAATGTGTGTCGGTTAGAAATATTTGGACCGGTAGTCACTATAGAAAAAGTAGCCAATTTTGAAGAAGGTATTAAGGCGATTAACGCCTCTGACTATGGACTACAAGCTGGCGTTTTTACCGATTCTATTCAAGAGATAAATCAAAGTTTTGATGAATTAGAAGTAGGTGGTGTAATCCATAATGATGTGCCTACTTTTAGGGTAGATCATATGCCTTATGGTGGAATAAAAAATTCAGGGTTTGGGCGTGAAGGTATAAAATATGCTATGCGTGATATGTTGGAAGCAAAATTATTAGTAAAAGATTCTTAATTTGTTCTTCTTGTTTACGTATTTTTCTAAAAACGTTCTGTGAGCAAAACCTAACATTAATGGGTCTGAAAAAAAAGAAACTATCAAAATTAGCAATAATTCATTCTTTTTCAATAATTTTATATCAGATTTAAACCTTACTTTTTTTATGAAAGTCGTTCTCTTTATTAGCAGCTTATTCTTGCTTTTTTCTTGTTACCCAACATCTACACAAGGTAACTTACCGGCTAATGCTAAAAAAAATATAAACCAATCTATAAACCAATGGCATAAAGATGCCGCCAAAGCTAACTTTGACGCCTATTTTAATCGTATGGTGGATAGTGCGGTATTTATTGGAACTGATGCTAAGGAGGTTTGGTCAAAAAAAGAATTTATGCATTTTAGCAAACCATATTTTGATCAAAAAAAATCTTGGAATTTTAAACCCCTTTCTCGTAATGTGTATATTGATAGTATTAAATCCATAGCTTGGTTTGATGAATTATTAGATACTTGGATGGGGATTTGCAGAGGCTCCGGGGTGGTTGTTTATCAGGATAAACAATGGAAAATACAACACTATGTACTTTCGGTTACCATACCTAATAGAGATATTAATCAAGTAATAGATAGTAAGAAAGAGACCGATAGTATTTTGCTGAATAGCTACAAAAAATAGACGGCCTTGCTATAAAACATCTGGGTAGTAAATCATTCCATCCACTTTTTGGGTTTTATTTTGAGAGCTAATAGAGCGGCATTAACTTATTAAAAATCCTATCAATGTCTGCAATAGGTATTTCCTTATAGGCATCCATAGGAAGTATTTTCATCTTTTTACGATTGCCTTGTACTAATAAAGAATCCTCTATTTTTTGGGCTTTAACAATACCCAAATAGGGTTGCTGTGTTTTAGCATCTTTCCATATATAGCAAAAAGGACTTTCTTTATAATAAAAAAAGGGGAGTTTGTACTTCCATTTCTCTGTAATGTCGCTGTCATACTGTAAAATATAGTGACGTAAAGCCAACATAAAACCCTGATTAGGTTCCGGTTGCTCCCAATAAAAAGTATCCAAATTTGTTAGCATAATAACAAATTTAAAAAAAATTAACTGACAGCGCTTTATTCTTGATTGCATTTTGGCTATCTTGCGGGCTCAAATTTTATCACATTTAAAATGAAAAAAGTAACAATTATTTTAATAGCACTTATTACGTTAAGCGCTTGTACACAACAAAAAATTGGTTTTGTAGATTCTTCTGATTTAGTAAAAGAATATAAAGCTACCAAAAAATTGGAAAAAGAGCTCAAAACAAAACAAGACGCTTTTCAAGAAAAATATGCCAAAATCTCTGCAGATTTCGAAAAACAAGCACAAGAATTTCAGGCAAAGGCTCAAAAAATGGCACGTAAAAAAGCCGAGAAACGCTACCAAGAATTAATGATGATGCAACAGCAAATTCAACAAATGCAACAATCCGAAAATCAAAAAATACAACAAGAAAGTCAAGATCGTATGGATGAAATCATTAAAGAGGTTAAAGATTTTGTCAAGTCGTATGCAAAGACTAATGGCTACACCTACATCTTAGGTTCTAACGAAGCCGGAAGTGTTTTATATGGCGAAAGCAAATTGGATTTGACTGAAACCCTTACGGATGCATTGAACAAAGATTTCAATAAAGATGATTCATCTGATAAAACTGATGAAAAAGCTGACGCTAAAAAAGAAGAAAAAGAAGAAGAAAAAGAAGATTCTAAATCAGAATAATCTCCCTTTTTAAACTAATAGTAAACGGATAGAAATTAATTTTTCTATCCGTTTTTTATGCCTCATCATATTCTTGGTAAAGAAAATCATTATAAGGGAATCGTGTAATGTGTATGGTTCTTACAGCTTCATATACCAATTTTCTAAATGTTTCTAAATTGTCTTTGTGTAAAGCAGACATAAAAATCGCTTTTTCGTTTTCGCGATTCATATACGTGTTTTCCCAATCTTGAAGCGTGTAATGCCTTTTGGTAGCAAGGGTTACCAAATCATCAGCATCAATCGTATCATGAGTATAGGCATCAATTTTATTAAATACCATGATAACCGGCTTGGCAGCCGCATCTATTTCTTGAAGAATCGTATTAACCGAATCTATATGATCCTCAAAATTGGGATGAGAAATATCAACGACATGAAGTAATAAATCGGCTTCTCGTACCTCATCTAAAGTAGATTTAAACGATTCTACCAATTGTGTTGGTAATTTTCTAATAAATCCTACGGTATCGGTCAACAAGAAAGGAATGTTTTTAATAACCACCTTACGAACAGTAGTATCTAGTGTGGCAAATAATTTGTTTTCGGCAAAAACTTTGCTTTTACTAATTACATTCATCAGAGTAGATTTACCCACATTGGTATAACCAACAAGTGCTACACGTACCATCTTTCCTCTGTTTTTTCGCTGTACGGCCATCTGCTTGTCAATTCCGGCTAAGCGTTTACGAAGCAACGCTATTTTATCACGTACAATCCGTCTATCGGTCTCTATTTCCGTTTCTCCGGGTCCTCTTAAACCAATACCCCCTTTTTGACGACTTAGGTGCGTCCACATTCGTGTTAAACGTGGTAATAAATATTGATATTGTGCCAATTCTACCTGAGTTACCGCATAACTGGTTTGCGCACGCTGTACGAAAATATCCAAAATAAGATTAGTCCTGTCTAGAATTTTACAATCCAAAACACGCTCAATATTACGAAGCTGAGCCGGCGATAATTCATCATCAAATATGGCTGTTCCTATATGATGCGCATCTATATACGCCTTAACCTCTTCTAGTTTTCCGGCACCAATATAGGTCTTAGGATGTGGATAATCTAGTTTTTGTGTAAAACGCTTTATCGCCTTTCCACCGGCAGTACGCGTTAAAAAATCCAATTCATCCAAATACTCCTGTACTTTTTCTTCATTTTGTTGTTGGGTAATTACGCCAATCAACACGGCCTTTTCTATTTCTTTAACGGTATAATCAATCATGGGGACAAAGGTAGAAAGTAATACATGAAAAACGAATTGGAAATGCTAAATATTTTACCGTAAAAAAATGTACCTTAGCAAGCCTAAAAAATTATATCATAATGTTTTCTTTTTTTACAAACAAAACACCTAAAGACAACGTCTTTACCGTTGCTTTTTACAATCTGGATAATTTGTTTGATATTTATGACGATCCGGATACGCTAGATGATGAGTTTACACCACAAGGCGAAAAACGTTGGACTTTACGCCGTTATAAAAATAAGATTACTAAAATAGGAGATGTGCTATTACAATTAGGAATAGAACATTCCACAACAACACCGGTGCTTATCGGTTTGGCTGAAGTAGAAAATAAGGAAGTTTTATTGGACCTTATTAATTCCAAAAAAATGCGTCCACACTATTATGATTTTGCTCATTTTGATTCTCCCGACGAACGCGGTATTGATGTTGCTTTATTGTATCAAAAAAAATATTTTGAGCTTTTAGATGCTAAAAAATATCCTTTACTCTTATTTGATGAAGACGGAAATAGAGATTATACACGTGATATGCTCTTGGTAAAAGGTCGTTTAAACGGAGAGCTGTTATACATAATTGTAAACCACTGGCCATCTCGAAGATCGGGATTAAAAGAATCGGAAATAAAACGAATCACCGCTGCAAAAAGAGTACACGAAATTATTGCCGATGTTCATAATGAAACACCGGAAGCAAAAATCATCATAATGGGTGATTTTAATGATGGACCACATAGTGTAAGTATTGAAAAACATTTGGTAACTGACGATTTTTACAATCCTATGGCACATTTAAAAGATACGGGCAACGGAACTTCTACCTATAACGATGAATGGTTTTTGTTTGACCAAATCATATTTAGCAAAAACTTTTTTGAAAAAAAATCACATACCCACACCTTTAAATATGCTGAAGTCTTTGACCCTAAATTTGTCCGGACTTGGAGAGGTAAAAGAAAGAATAAACCTTTTAGAACCTATGTAGGTCGTTGGCATCAAGGCGGTTATAGTGACCATTTTCCTGTTTTTGCCTATGTAGAAAAAAATGAATGATTATTCTGTTTCTTCAGGATTTTCAATCGTATCGGATACAACATGTATCCAATTGGGAAACAAAACGGCTGCTAATGTTTTAACCGGTTCGTAAAGAGTTGATTTTTCTATATCCTCCTTGTCTACAAAAGGAAGGGTATTGTTTAGTTTATCGAAAACCATTAAAATAACACTTAGTATTAATGCCAGTTTCATGGCACCAAACACACCTCCTAAAGCTTTATTTATCCATCCTAAATAAGCAAAATCGGCTAATTTTGTAAATAGTTTACCCAATAATGAAATGGCTAAAACAATAATGGCAAAAGTAATAGCAAAGGCAATAATCGTAATATAGCGTTCTTCCCAATGTACTTTTTCTTTCAAAAAATCACCTACAAAATAAGAAAAATGTATAGCACCATATACCCCTGCAACTAAGGCGACCAATGAGGCAATCTCTACAAACAAACCTTTCATTAATCCACGAATAAATCCAAAGACCAGAATAACTGCTATTACGATATCAAATGTGCCCATAAAATGATTTTTTTATTTACATCCCATAAAAGTACTATTTTTGACAAAAAATACAACTAAAAATGTCAAGAGATCCTAAAATGCAAGAACAGTGGGATGCTATAGTCCAAGAATTAACTGCTAAATTTTCTGATAGGGATCCGTTAAATCTGGAGGCTATTATTTATTTAATAGGGGTGCAAGAATTGGGACAAGGAGGTCGTGAGTTTTCTAAAGATGATAAAGTAAACCTGATGCACATAGCCATTTGCAGATTGTTAGAACCTTACGGCTATTATGAATTTGATTATATCGATTCCGATGGATGGCCACACTATAAGCTTCTAAAAGAATTACCCAACTTAAAACCCGGGGAACAAAGTGTTTTGATGAAAGAGGCTATTATCGGTTATTTTACCTATCAAGATCTTATTTAGATGATTTCAAAAAATTTCCCCGGCAATGGTTTTACTAATCCTTTTAACTCTAGGTTAACTAAAATTCCTGAAATTTTATAAATGGGTATACTACACGCTAAAGAAAGTGTGTCGAGTAAGGTCTTTCCGTTTGAAACTAAATAATCGTAAATAACTTTTTCATCACCTTGCAAATCGATAAAAAGTTGAGGTTGTATTACTTCTTTCTTTTTTTTAGATTGATCCCAATTTAATAAATAAACTAAATCTTTAGCAGAGTTTAGTAAAGCTGCTTTGTGAGTGCGTATAAGATTATTACAACCTTGGCTATAGGTATCTGTTATTCGTCCGGGTACGGCAAAAACCTCACGATTATACGAATTTGCAATAGTAGCCGTTACCAAAGAGCCTCCTTTTGATGCCGATTCTATAATGATTGTCGCTTCAGAAATACCGGCTACAATTCGGTTTCGTTGTAGAAAATGTTCACGCAAAGATTCTTCATCATGCCAATATTCCGTATAAAAACCACCATTCTCTAAAACCTGGTTCATATACTTTTTATGAGATTTTGGATAAATCTTAGTTATACCATGTGCTAATACAGCAATAGTTTGTAAATTATTCTTTATAGCCGCTTTGTGTGCTGTGATATCAACACCGTATGCAAAACCGCTGACAATAATGGGATTGTAAACGGCTATATCATCCACTAATTTATAGATGAAATCACGCCCATAAGTCGTCATATTTCGCGTGCCTACAATGCTTATAATCGGCTGTTTTTCAAGATGAATAGCCCCATCTTTAAAAAGCAACAGCGGTGCATCTGCACAATGTTGTAGTTTTTCAGGATATGCTGTATCTAAAAAGGTGGTATAGCCTATATTGTGTTTTTGAATAAAGGCTAATTCTGATTCTGCTTTTTCTAAAGTCGCTTTATCATTCAAAAATTGGGTAGCAAAACTACCAATACCATCAATACGTTCTAGGGTTTGCTTTTTTTCTAAAAAAACAGCCTCGGCACTTCCGGCATGAAGTATTAGTTTTCTGGCGTTAATGGCTCCAATCCCTTTTGACTTCTGTAAAGCCAGTAGGTAAAATAATTCTTTTTCATTCATTTTTTACTCCCCAAATGTTTCGTGATTCGGACATTCTTTTAATGTTTATAACAATTTATGCTGTACTAAGTATTCTGCAATCTGAATGGCGTTGGTAGCCGCCCCCTTTCGTAAGTTATCCGAAACAATCCACATATTTAAACTATGGGGTTGGGAAAAATCTCTACGAATTCGTCCTACAAAAACCTCATCTTTTCCTTGAGCCGTTAAAGGCATCGGATAGCTATTATTCATCGGATCATCTACTACTTTTACACCTTCTGTAGCATCGAGTAACTGTTTAACCGCTGTTACATCAAAATCCTGTTCCAATTCTATATTGACACTTTCGCTATGACCACCCACTACCGGAATTCTAACAGCTGTGGCTGTAACAGCAATAGTATCATCATTTAGGATTTTATGGGTTTCATTCACTAATTTTAACTCTTCTTTGGTATACCCATTTGCTTCAAAAACATCACAATGAGGTAAGGCATTTCTATGTATTGGATGTGGGTAAGCCTTGTCTCCGGTTATGCCTTTATATTCATCTTCTAACTGTTTTACCGCTTTAACTCCCGTTCCGGTTATCGATTGATAGGTAGAAACAACAACACGTTTTATCCCATATTTTTTATGTAAAGGATATAAGGCAAGAACCATTTGAATAGTGGAACAGTTTGGGTTTGCAATAATCTTGTCTTTACCGGTCAATTGATTAGCATTAATTTCCGGTACAACCAATTTTTTAGTAGGATCCATACGCCAAGCAGAAGAATTATCGATAACTGTAGTTCCTATTTCGGCAAAACGTGGTGCCCATTCTAAAGAGGTATTGCCACCCGCAGAGAAAATAGCGATATCCGGTCTTTTAGCAAGTGCTTCTTCAAGCCCTATTACACGATAGCTAGTCCCTTTAAAAGAAATGCTTTTTCCAATAGATTTTTCGGAAGCAACAACAAATAACTCTGTAAAAGGAAAATTACGCTCCGCTAAAACGGCTAACATGACATTACCCACCATTCCGGTAGCTCCTACAATTGCTATTTTCATAATATTCGCTCTGAATTTAACGACAAAGATTATAAAAATTTTCTGAATAAACTACCTTGAAACGGCCCTCAAATTTTTTATATTGTGGTTTCAGTGAACACATCAATAAAATCAGCTACATAGCCTCGAGGTATTGAAGCCAATTCGGCCACTTTTTGGCTTTTGTAGTACAAATAAAAAAGCACCTACACAGTGTAGATGCTTTTGCTCCTCCTCTTGGGCTCGAACCAAGGACCCTCTGATTAACAGTCAGATGCTCTAACCAACTGAGCTAAGGAGGAATATTCCGTTTTTCGGACTGCAAATATAGGTGTTTTTCTTTTTTTAGCAAGTTTTTTAAAAATAAATTTTACTTTTTTTATCTTATAATTATTCCTAATCGCAAAAACTAAAAACACCATTTATTCCTCTTTGATTCGAGAAAATTATTATTATCAAAATTGCTCCCTAATCGTAAACACAGAAAGCAATGGGTAAAATAAATATGCTTTTAGTTAACCCGTTAGCTTTTTTGATTGATGTTATATTTTTTGAATTGTAGTAGAACAAACACCTTTTGGCTATTTTTGGGATGTACAGGACAGGCATTCATCCTTTTGGTTCTCGATAATTACCCTATTTTTAAAACACACTGAAAAAAATGAGAATCTTATTTATAATAATTTTTTTACTACTACCTTTGCAAAACTAATTTTTTAACACGTTACAATGGCACAAGACTTATATCAAGCACCTGATTACTATCAATTAGATTCACTTCTTACAGACGAATATAAACTCATACGCGAAGCCGCTCGCGAATGGGTAAAAAGAGCGGTATCACCCATAATAGAAGATGCCGCACAAAAAGCTGAATTTCCTACACAAATTATTAAAGGATTAGCAGAAATAGGAGCTTTTGGCCCCTTTATTCCAGAAGAATACGGAGGTGCCGGTTTAGATTATATGAGTTATGGACTTATTATGCAAGAAATAGAGCGTGGCGATTCCGGAGTGCGTTCTACGGCTTCTGTACAAACCTCTTTAGTGATGTATCCTATCTACACTTTTGGAAATGAAGCACAAAAGCAAAAGTATCTGCCTAGATTGGCTTCCGGTGAAATAATGGGTGCCTTTGGACTTACAGAACCCAACCACGGCTCAAACCCCGGTGGTATGGAAAGCCGGTTTAAAGATATGGGAGATCATTATCTACTAAATGGGGCTAAAATGTGGATATCTAATGCCCCTTTTGCTGATATTGCTGTAGTTTGGGCTAAAGACGAAGCCGATAATCGTATTAAAGGACTAATTGTAGAACGTGGTATGGAAGGTTTTTCCACCCCAACTACGCACAATAAATGGTCATTAAGAGCTTCAGCAACGGGCGAATTAATCTTTGATAATGTAAAAGTTCCTAAAGAAAATCTACTACCCGGTAAAACCGGATTAGGAGCACCATTAATGTGTTTGGACTCGGCACGTTACGGTATCGCTTGGGGTGCTTTAGGTGCCGCCATGGATTGTTACGATACGGCCTTACGCTATGCCAAAGAACGTACACAATTTGGTAAACCCATTGCCTCATTCCAATTGCAACAGAAAAAATTAGCCGAAATGATTACAGAAATTACCAAAGCCCAATTATTGACTTGGCGCTTGGGTTCTTTACGTAATGAAGGAAAAGCCACTTCGGCACAAATCTCTATGGCCAAACGCAACAATGTAGATATGGCCTTAAAAATTGCCCGTGAAGCTAGACAAGTACTTGGCGCAATGGGTATTACCGGTGATTATTCCATTATGCGTCATATGATGAATTTAGAAAGTGTAGTAACCTATGAGGGAACACACGACATTCATCTTTTAATTACCGGTATGGATATTACCGGAATTCCTGCATTTGTGTAAACAAAACATACGAATAGATACAAAAAACCCTTGATTTTCTTATCAAGGGTTTTTTTAAATAAAAAGGTCTTTTACCCAAAAGATTGATCTTTTCTACTTTATAATTTGTATTTTAGCTCAAATTTTTTACTAGCTTATCTTATGAAAAAAATAAGTCTAACAACAATCTTTTTGTTGTTTTTAATTTTTAATACCAATGCCCAAGTGGGAATAGGTACTACAACACCCGATGCATCGGCTGAATTGCATATTAACTCTACAGACAAAGGAGTTTTAATCTCCAAAATGACTAAAGCCCAGCGCGATGCTATTGCGTCACCGGCAACTGGTTTATTAATCTTTCAAACGGATAATACACCTGGTTTTTATTTTAATAATGGAGCTTCTTGGGAACGCCTAACCACTACATCTACCAGTGATGATGATGCCGATTGGTATGAAGTAAGTACC
>JANTFW010000043.1 GCA_024763245.1 Flavobacteriaceae bacterium
TTTTGATAATAATCACTTCCCATCATATAGGTATTAATAACCGTTGATTCCATTCCTATTCGGGATCGAATACCTATTACCGAATGATCAATTTTAGCGGCATGAATAATACAGCCCTCCGCTATTACCGTTTTATTAAGTGTTGTTCCCGATATTTTCGTAGTCGGTAACATTCGGGCTCTGGTATAAATACGCTTTGACTTATCGTATAAATCAAAGTCAGGAATATCATCCGTCAATCCTAGGTTTGCCTCAAAAAAAGAATCAATATTACCAATATCCGTCCAATACCCTTCGTATTGATAACTCAACACTTTGTATGTATCGATAGACTGAGGCATAATCTCTTTCCCAAAATCCATAGTAGTAGGATCATCCATCAATTTTTCTAGTAACTTTCTGTTAAAAATATAAATACCCATAGAAGCCAAATAGTTCTTCCCTTTTTCTTTCATTGCAACACTTACATCAGAGGTCCAATCCGGTAATAAATGAGCTTCGGGCTTTTCGATAAATGCTTTGATAATGTTCTGTTTATCTGTTTTTAAGATTCCAAAAGAAGTAGCATCCTTGGCGGTAACCGGAAGCGTAGCTATAGAAATATCAGCCTTGTTTTTGATATGCTCTTTGACCATTACTTCAAAATCCATTTGATACAGTTGATCTCCCGAAAGGATTAAGAAATAATCAAAATCGTAATTACCAAAATGATGCATGCTTTGACGTACAGCATCGGCTGTACCTTGGAACCAGGTCTGATTATCCGGGGTTTGTTCTGCGGCCAATACATCTACAAATGCAGTGCTAAAAAAACTAAAATGATAGGTGTTTTTAATATGCCTATTCAGTGAGGCTGAGTTAAATTGTGTCAACACAAACATGCGTTTAATATCCGAATGCAGACAGTTAGAAATAGGGATATCTACCAATCGGTATTTTCCGGCAATAGGTACAGCCGGTTTAGAACGTGCAGCAGTTAGCGGATAAAGGCGTGAACCTTGTCCACCTCCCAGAATTATTGCCAATACTTTACTATTAATCATAATTTACTAATTTAAAGATTTATATAAGTTAATGTAGGCTTTTGCCGAAGCATTCCAAGAATGATCTATCGCCATGATACTTGAACGTATTTTTCTGAATTTACTTTGATTTTGATACAGTTGTTCTGCTCTAGTAACTGCTTGGACAATATCTAGAACAAGTACTTCCTGATGAAGGATACCAAAACCTCCTTTTTGGATATCTACAATTGTATCTTTTAGACCTCCAATAGCTCTTACAACGGGTATGGTTCCATACCTAAGCGCATACATCTGGTTTAATCCACAAGGTTCTACTCTGGAGGGCATCATCAAAAAATCAGCACCTGCATACATAATATGGGCTAATTCTTCATCGTATCCAATAAAAGAATTGTAGGTATTCTTGTATTTTTCCTTGAGGGATATCAATTGGGTTTCGATATCATTTTCTCCGGATCCTAAAAGCAAAACCGTGCTCTTTCCCTCCTGTAAAATCTGATCAAAAACCTCAGGCAACAAATCAGCACCTTTTTCACCTACTAAACGACCAATAAAGATAAATAGTGGCTTGTTACTATCCAAAGCAAAACGTTTACATAGATAATTTTTATTGGCTTTTTTTCCCGACTGTACTATTCGAGACACATAATTTTTCTGCAGTAACGGGTCTGTTTCAGGATTCCAAACCTGGGTATCAATCCCATTTAAAATTCCAACACATTTATTCTTTTCATGTTTTAATAAAGAAGCTAATCCATTGGCTTTTTCGGTAAGTTCTTCCATGTAAGCAGGAGAAACCGTCGTAACACGCCAAGCACATTTAATAGCAGCAGCCAGTTGATTAATTTGATGATCCCAGTCTAATAAACCAATATGAATTTTATCAAAATCAGGAATATAGGCCAACTTTTCGTACGAAAGCCATCCTTGATATTGTGCATTGTGAATGGTTAGAATACTTGGTATAGCACGTAGGGATTTAAAGTCGTACGATTGCGTCATCATAAAAGGAATTAAACCCGTGTGATGATCATGGCAATGAACAATATCCGGTTTTTCTTTCCATTGTAATAACCAATCTAAGGAAGCTATTTGAAAAGCGAGAAAGCGATCGGCATCATTAGTAGAATACACATATTCTGTAAACAATAATTTAGGTATGGACACAAAAAACACCTCAAAACCTAATGAATTATTTCGTTGAACTTTAATCTCATAAGATACATTCGTCGTACCTAAAGTAATCTGTCCTTTATAAACAGAAGTAAAGTCATAGGTTTTAGTAAAAGTATTATTATAGAAGGGCATCATCACTTGCGAAGTGACCCTACTGCTATTTTGATATTTAGGCAAAGCACCCACCACATCTGCCAATCCACCTACTTTTGCAATGGGATAACATTCTGCACTGATATGTAAAATTTTCATTTGCCTAAAAATTGATGGTTATACGCTGCCGGTAGAATGTGCTGATTTGTCATTGTGTTTTATATCAAAATTTATCATACTTGATTCATTTTTTATATTTACCTCTTACATCTCCAAAGCTAATCGTTACAAAGTTATGGATAATCCCTAAAGTGTAGCCCTAATTGCTTTAGCTTTCTCCATAAATAATCGAATTCGATTACTATCTAATTCGTTTTTCCAATACCCATCCTTCTTAAAATGAGAACCCACAATTAACGCATCTGAAATGGGTAAAAATTCTTCTAAATTATCAATCGTAATCCCGGATCCGATACATACCGGTAAGGCAGTTGCCTTTTTTACTTGAATTACTTCTTCTACGTCTGCTCTTGATCCGGTATGTTTACCGGTAACAATTAGCCCATCAGACAAAAAGAATGCTGCTGCATGTGCCATCTCTGCAATATCAACATCAGCTGTTAGTGCGTGGGAACTGTGTTTTTTTTTGATATCTGTAAAAACCATAATATGTTCAGCATCGATTTGCTTACGATAACGCATAAGCTCAGCAGCTTGACTATCCATATAGCCTTCGTCGGCTAAATGTCCAAAAACAAAACCCTCGGCTCTTATAAAATCTATACCCGCTGCTTTGGCAACTCCTAAAGCCGCTTTATTGGCTCCGGCTAAAATTTGAATTCCCAGTGGTAAACTAATTTCTTGTTTAATACGATAGGCAATCAAAGCCATCATACTGCTAATTTCATGACCCACCTCAATTTTTTCATAGGGTACATCATGCATATTCTCAATCATCAACGCATCTATTCCTAAGGATTGGTATTGCTTAGCCTCGGTTAAAGCTTTTTGCATTATTTGATGTATATCTCCTTGATAATTAGGCGTTCCCGGGAGTGCCTCTACATGAATCATACCTATAATCGGGTGGGGAGTAGAAAAAATTTTACGGAATTTTGACATAAGACGGAAATTGTACTGAATATCTTGTAAATTTATCAAAATTTTTAGACCTGTGAGAATTAATCCATCAATAGGTGTTTTAGGAGCTTCCAACCTTGATATAACGGGCTTTCCTGAACAGGAATTAGTATTTGAAGATGCTAATATTGGTTATACTAAAACCTCTCCGGGAGGTGTGGGACGTAATATTGCCGAAAATTTAATACGTTTGGGTTTTACAGTAGACCTAATTAGTGTGTTTGGAGACGATCCCTTGAGTAAACATTTGATACAATCATGCGAATCTCTTGGTTTAGACACACAACACAGCGTCTTTTTAAAAGAAGCTTCTACCGCTACATTTTTAGCTATTATGAACGCCCATAATGATTTGGCATTAGGAATCTCGGCTATGGCAATCTATAACGAGTTGCATCCTCGTATGTTTGCATCAAAAATCACGCAGCTTCAAAAATCGGAACTCATTGTTTTAGAAACCAATTTCTCTAAAAAAATCCTTGAATACATTACCAAAGCTCTTCCGAATAAAAAATTTATATTGGATACGGTTTCCGGCAAAAAAGCTTTGCGATCAGCCGGTATTTTGTCTTCATTATATATCTTAAAAACAAATTTACTGGAAGCGCAGATGCTTTCGGGTTTACACGATACTACTACCAAAGATACGGATCAATTGGTACGCTACTTTTTATCACAAGGTGTAAAAAATGTTTTTATCACACTAGGAAAGAATGGAGTTACCTATGGTAATAATCAGGTAATAAATCATTTACCACCTATTCCTTCAAGTATTACGAACACTATTGGCGCCGGAGATTCTTTTGTAAGTGGGATTATCTATGCCGAAACTCAAGGAATGGATATTCACCAGATGGCATTATACGGTATGGCAAGTGCCAGTATTAATGTACAATATAATGGAGCGGTATCACCAGAAATGACTGCCAAAAATTTAGAACAAAAAATCAATAATTTAGATTAATTTAAACATTGTGAGCCAAAAACACGCTTATTTAGCCATACATCCCGAAGTACAAAAAGCCCTTCAAAACAAACAAGCAGTAGTTGCTTTAGAATCTACTATTATTTCACATGGTATGCCTTTTCCCCAAAACCTAGAGACCGCTATTCTACTAGAAAACGAAGTACGGAAACAAGGTGCCACACCCGCCACTATTGCGTTGATGAACGGCAAAATAAAGATAGGACTCACAGAGGAAGAATTAGAGTATTTAGCCAAAAAAGGGACAGAAGTTATCAAAACCAGCAGAAGGGATATTCCTTATATCCTTTCCCAAAAACTAACCGGTGCCACTACGGTTGCCGCTACCATGTTTGCAGCGGAAAAAGCGGGTATTCTAGTTTTTGCCACCGGTGGAATCGGGGGTGTACATCGTGACGGTACCAACACTATGGATATATCTGCCGATTTACAAGAATTAGCCACCACTAATGTTGCAGTAGTTTGTGCGGGTATTAAATCTATACTTGATTTAGGATTAACTTTAGAATATTTAGAAACCCAAGGAGTGCCCGTTCTAGGCTACCAAACTAAAGAATTACCGGCTTTTTACACTCAAAAAAGTGGTTTTACTGCAGATTATGCCATGCAAAGCCCCGAAGCCATTGCTCGATTACTTCAGACTAAATGGGTGTTGGGTTTACAGGGTGGAGTGATTATAGCCAATCCTATTCCTAAGGAACATTCTTTAGATTTTGATCTGATGCAAAAAACCATACAACAAGCCATCGAAGAACAAAAAAAACGGGGCATTACCGGAAAAGAAAGCACGCCTTTCTTATTAGGGAAAGTCAAAGAGTTGACAGCCGGAAAGAGTCTAACTGCCAACATTGCTTTAGTGAAGAATAATGCCCGGTTGGCTGCACAAATTGCTGTAGCCTATAAGAAACAATTATAGAAAATTAACATAAAACATTACTATTATATGCTCTAAAATCTATATTTCACACTACCAAGAAAATTGAAAGGTATTAGTTTTATCCTTAAAAAAGAGGTTTTATATGTATCAATTGTATTATGAGTGAAGTATTCCTCATTAAAAATATTATTTATTCCCAAATTGTAAGAAATATGGCTCTCTTTAGGTCTATAATACAAATCGGTGTTTAAAAAATTATACGGACTTCCCTCAATTATATAACGATTTATAGCAAGTGACATATTCAATTTTTTGGGGGTTGAATAAGTAAGTTGTAAATTATATTTTTGAGTGGATAAAGACTTATTAATATGCTCGTTATCATAAAATGTTAACACACATTCCGAATCGAAAGAAAAACGAGTATTCCATTTTGTACTTGTAGAAAGGTTAAGACGGGTTACTCCCAAAATTTGGTTTATTTCAGGGGATTCATTTATTATATAGGAAGTTAAATTAGTCGTTCTATCAAACATCAATTTAGAAACCGTTTTTAATTTCCTGAAATAATTTACAATTTTTAAATTGTACGTCAAATATTTATTGTGCTTTGTGTTGTATATTGTAGAACTAAACAACTCATCAAAAATATTCGTTTGTAATGCCTTGCTGTTATTTCCAAGCATATAACTAGAGGTAGCACTTATGGAATATCGCCTTTTTTCATTATAGTAACGCCACGTTAAATAGGCGCTATGCATTCTAGTAGGTTTTATGTCAGGATTTCCTTTAAACAAACCATTATAACTTATTAAATAATAATTAGTTATCCTGTCGTAAAATCTAGGCATCCCTGTTGAAGTATTATATAAAAACACTAAACTTCCTAATGTATTTCCTTTCAGTTCCAATTTTAATTTAGGATTAAAAAATAAATACCTTAATCCTATTGATTTCAGGGAAATCTGCTCTAGTTCAAAACCAGTCATCAATTTTACCTTTCTATTGAAAAAGTGTTTAATCCTATAATCAATACTGTTATTTACTTCTGTTAGTTCTTCAGCATTAAACCAACTTGTATACAGGGTTTCTCCTATATGAGTTAAAGAGGTAAAAGCTTCTTTTTTCCAAATATTACGTATTGTAATAATTTGTTTAAATTGTTTTCCAGGTAATATGATTTTGTTTTTTACACCCCAAAATTGTCGTGAACTTTTATTATTAAGTGCTATTTTTTGAAGGCTATCAAAATCTATATAATCATTAACAAACTCGTTTTGCAAATCAATATTTTGAGTAGTAGTAGAGTTACCAATAAAAAAATAATTATGTAACAATAGCTTTGAAGAAATCTTTGTCGTATAAAAAAGGTGGTTTGTAAAATTACTTCCTGTTGTTTGTAGTTGCTGAAAAATCGCTCCACTATTTAAAGATAGCCTGTCTTTAATGTCAATAGGGTTTGATTCTAAAGTAAAAATATTATTTATCCAATGTGTTGTATTGGGTTGATATCTAAGTTCTAACTCATAGGATAAAAACCTATTCTTATCATTATAATCGGTTTGTTCTTGCCAAACTTGGCTATCTAGTGCATTAAATAGGGTTTGCAAGCTACTCTGCTGTGTTTGTTTATCATTGGTGTGTTTTAGGGTACTTCGTAAGCTTAGTTTGTCAGATAACTTGTTAGCGATGTTTGTATTATTTAATAGCCCTTTATTAAACAGACTCTCTACACCGTCAAATTCTTGTAAACTATGATTATCTATAGTGTAAAATACTTGATTATCGGGCGTATATAAAGAAAAAGAATTATCATCAAAACTATTCGTAAAAACCCTAAGCTCTTCAGAAGCTTTGGTTCCAACAGTTTTGTAGGTATTAAAAGATAAAATTTTAACTCTCTTTTTTAACAATCCAAGCATCAAATCGCCCTGGAACAAATCGTCTAAAAATACACCTGTACCTAGTTGCACATGACCAAACCATATATTTTTAAGTTTGGAAGTAATTTTTAAATTAAGGGCTACTTTTTCAGAGCTGTCTAAAACCGATTTTAAAACAGGATTATCTTCATAATTATCAATTATTTGTACTTTATCAACCATAACAGCACCTAGATTTCTAGATAATAATTTGTAATTATGCCCTACCAAGTTTTCGCCATCAATCAATATTTTATCAATAGATTTACCGTGAGCTAAAATTTCTCCGGTAGGTTTGACTTCTATTCCGGGAATATCTTTTAGCACACTTTCCAGACTTTGTGCTTCATGTTTTCTGTAATATTTTACAACAACAGTAGTGGTATCTTTCTTATGAAACAGGCTTTTATTAGATTGTAATAGCACCTCTTTTAGTACCTCTATTTTTTCTATCAATCCAATATCTTTCTGCATATATTGATCTTGAATAGATATTGTATCAATCAACCTATTATATCCCAAAGCAGCTACTCGTAAAAGAATTTGGTTGTTTTGTGGTTTTTTAAAACTCACTTTATATTTTCCATAACTGTCAGTATATGCATAACCTAAAATAATACTATCTTTAGCCATTAGTAATACTGATGCTCCGGAAATTGCAGTGTGATTAGCACTATTAACCACCTTTCCCGATAAGTTTGAATCTTGAGCAAATAGCGTATAAGACGACAAAACAAAAAGTACGAAAAAAAACCTATTCATCGATTGTATAATAGGGTTAATGACCATTTGTTGTAAACTATTCTTTATATTCAATGAAAATTTGATTAATCTTAGGAGAAAGAATAGTTACACCGGTTTCTTTTTCTATAATTAAATTCTTTTCTGTCAATCTTTGATATGCTTCATTAATAAAAGACAAGTACTCTTTAAAAGAGCTATAGACCTGATCCTTATCTTCTTGTAAGAATTGAACCTTATGTACTTTCTCTCTTGTTTCAGAAGGATAAGAAATATCCTTAAAAACCCACCAAACATACTTTCCTTTATCATAAGCCTCTACTATCAAACCGGGTAATCCATTAAATTTCCAAGGACCATACGGAACAGGAATCTCAGGGACAAACCATACTGTATAATCACGTCCATGGTAGTTCGTTGTAGCCTTATTCGCTATAAAGGAACCTATCTTTTTGGTTTCCGCAGTAATGTTCCAATCCAGGTGATTAGTTTCTTCCCAATAAATCATATCTCCTTTAAAAGAATAGCTGGAGAACATCTGCTTGTTCTGTCTGTCAATAGCCACTTGATCTCCAACTTTACTCGATTTTATTCCATTTACGACAGCAACTACACTACCCTCTTTATCTTTTATTATTTTTTGACCATATAAAGATGCTTCTGTTTCTAAACTATCCTTGGCACTTACATAATAGGATTTATCTGCATTAAATAATAAATAAGCGTTATAATCGGGACCATATCCATCGCCACTTCCTAAAGCATTAATAAATCGGTAATGCACCACACCTTAAGTGGTTTGGGATAGTAAGACAAAGGGTAAAAATAGTATCAGTAAAAAATATCTTTTCATGCTATGTGTTTAAATTAAATGTATGGATATACCAGCAATTCAATTTTTAAGGGTGTAAATTAAAGCATTAAACTTCAAGTCCAAAGTTAAAAAATTTTCTTACAAACAAGATGTTTTCAAAAAAAAAAAACATTACTATTTGATAATCAAATTATTATTTGTAAAATACTTTTTAAAATCATACGTTATAGGGGTATGAAAAAGTCTCTGTTTCTAATAGCCGCATACCTTATTATTGTTTCTTGTCAATATAATGGCAGAAATCTACAAGTTAAAACTTTATTTACCCCAAAGGTTTCTACCGACACATTGCTTCACCAAGAGGGTACTAGTATAAAAACACGATTTAATCCACCCAAAGGCTTTGTACGACTACAAACAAATAACACTAGTTTTGCGTATTATCTGCAAAACTTTCCCTTACAACCCCATAATGCCAAGGTGCATTTATACAATGGAGAACTTAAATACCGGCAAGATGTACACAGTGCTATTTTAGCTATTGATGTGGGAAAAAGAGATTTACAACAATGTGCCGATGCTACGATGCGACTTCGTGCCGAATACCTGTATCAACAAAAAAGATACAATCAAATACATTTTAATTTTACCAATGGATTTAAAGCTTCGTATGCCAAATGGCGAATGGGCTACCGTATAAAGGTAAAAGGCAACAGCGTTACTTGGGTAAAATCTGCAAAACCTTCGGATTCATATGCTTCTTTTAGAAAGTACTTGGTACAAGTTTTTAGTTATGCAGGCACCTTGTCATTAGCCAAAGAACTGCCTTCCGTTACACTAGAAAATTTAAAAATTGGTGACTTATTTATTCAAGGCGGCAGTCCGGGTCATGCCATTGTTGTCGTAGATATGGCACAAAACCAAAGTGGAGAAAAAATGTTTCTTCTGGCGCAAAGCTATATGCCGGCACAAGAGATTCATATCCTTAAAAACCCTATGGATACCGCAATAAGCCCTTGGTATAGTAGTAAAAATCTAGATGAACTTAGAACACCGGAATGGGTCTTTACAAAAAATGATATTAAGCGTTTCTACTAATATATATCCAAAAAACTATCTCTTTATCCAATTTTATATCAATCTTTGTAAATAAACCTACTTTTTTTGATAAAAATCAGTCATGTTTTACTTTGCTTTTCCTAATTTTGCTGACTTAATTAAAAACAACGCATTATGACAATGACAAAAAACGTTTATTTTTTTGGAAATAAAGAAGCTGATGGAAACACCTCTATGAAGAATCTTTTAGGAGGAAAAGGGGCTAACTTGGCTGAAATGAATTTAGTGGGTGTTCCGGTGCCTCCGGGATTTACCATAACTACTGAAGTTTGTACCACATATAATAAAATAGGAAAAGACCAAACCGTAACACTTCTAAAAAACGAAGTAGAAACCTCTATAAAAAGGGTAGAAGAAATAATGGGTTCTACTTTTGGATCAAAAGAGAATCCGCTATTGTTATCCGTTCGATCCGGAGCTAGAGTTTCTATGCCGGGAATGATGGATACCGTATTAAATTTAGGATTAAACGATGATGCGGTAGAAGGTATTGCCCAAAAAACAGGTAATGCACGTTTTGCTTGGGATTCCTACCGCCGTTTTGTTCAGATGTATGGCGATGTGGTCTTGGGTATGAAACCGGAATCTAAAGAAGATATCGATCCTTTTGAAGAAATTATGGAAGCGCTAAAAGCGGAAAGAGGTATAGAAAATGATACCGATTTTACGGTGGCTGATCTAAAAATTTTAGTAGAAAAATTTAAAACGGCTGTAAAAAAACAAACCGGACACGATTTTCCTGATAATCCTTGGGAACAACTTTGGGGTGCGGTAATGGCTGTATTTGACAGTTGGAACACCGATAGAGCGATCTACTACCGACGTATGAATAAAATCCCGGAAGAATGGGGAACTGCCGTAAACGTTCAAGCTATGGTATTTGGTAATATGGGCGATAACTCTGCAACCGGAGTTGCATTTACACGTGATGCCGGAACCGGAGAAAACATCTTTACCGGTGAGTATTTGGTTAATGCACAAGGAGAAGATGTTGTTGCCGGCGTAAGAACACCCCAACAAATTACACTAGAAGGGTCTAAACGTTGGGCAAAATTAGCCCATGTTTCCGAAGAAGAAAGAGCCTCTAACTATCCTTCACTTGAAGAAAGAATGCCGGAGCGCTATAAAGAACTTAACGAAATCCAAAATAAATTAGAACAACATTATACGGATATGCAAGACCTTGAGTTTACGATCCAAGATGGTAAATTATGGTTGTTGCAAACACGAACCGGTAAACGTACCGGAGCAGCAATGATTAAGATTGCTATTGATATGGTAAAAGAAGGTATGATTGATGAAAAAACCGCTATCCTTCGACAAGAACCTGAAAAATTAGACGAATTACTACACCCCGTCTTTGATAAAACGGCTATTACATCTGCTAATGTATGTGCCAAGGGACTTCCTGCTTCTCCGGGAGCTGCTACAGGGCAATTGGTTTTCTTTGCTGATGAAGCTGACAAATATCCCGCAACTATTTTAGCCAGAATAGAAACCTCTCCTGAAGATTTGGAAGGTATGAATATTGCCAAGGGAATTCTTACGGCCAAAGGAGGAATGACTTCTCACGCAGCGGTTGTTGCCAGAGGAATGGGAAAAACTTGTGTGTCCGGAGCCGGTGAAATTAAAATTGACTACAAAGCACGTACCATGACTACAGGAGGTAAAACCTATAAAGAAGGTGATTTTATCTCTCTTAACGGTTCTACCGGAGAGGTATACGAGGGAAATATTGACACAATTGACCCTGTAGTAGGCGGTGATTTTGCCACAATGATGGAATGGGCTGACAAACATGCTAGAATGTATGTACGCACCAATGCCGACACTCCTCATGATGCTCAAGTTGCCCGCGATTTTGGCGCTAAAGGAATCGGGTTGACCCGAACAGAACATATGTTTTTTGAAGGAGAAAAGATTATCGCTATGCGTGAAATGATTTTAGCAGAAGACGAACAAGGTCGTAGAGAAGCCCTTGATCGACTACTCCCAATTCAAAGAAAAGATTTTGAAGGTATTTTTGAAGCTATGCACGACTTACCGGTAACCGTTCGTCTATTAGACCCACCTTTGCACGAATTTGTGCCTCATGATGCTAAAGGACAACAAGAAATGGCGGATGTAATGGGTGTTGATGTATCTATTATTAAACAAAAAGTCGAAGATCTTTCGGAATTTAACCCTATGTTAGGACACCGAGGTTGTCGTCTTGGAAACACTTATCCCGAGATTACTGAAATGCAAACCCGTGCTATTATTGAAGCCGCTCTAAACCTTAAACAAAGAGGAGTAACTGCAAAACCCGAAATTATGGTACCCCTTACAGGAACCTTAGCCGAAATGAAAATGCAAGAGGGAATAATTAGAGCTACAATCGCTAGTATTTTTGCAGAAAGAAAGGACAGTATAGATCATATGGTGGGTACTATGATAGAAATACCTCGTGCCGCATTAACAGCTGACTTGGTTGCACAATCTGCCGAATTTTTCTCGTTTGGAACAAATGACTTAACTCAAATGACCTTTGGGTATTCACGAGATGATGCCGGAAAATTCTTACCTATCTATATTGAAAAAGGCATTCTTAAAAATGATCCTTTTGAAGTATTAGATCAAGAAGGTGTAGGTCAATTGGTGGAAATGGCTTGTAAGAAAGGACGTCAAACCCGTCCCGATATCAAGCTGGGTATTTGTGGAGAGCACGGTGGAGAACCTTCTTCTGTAGAGTTCTGCCATAGAACCGGTTTAGATTATGTGAGTTGCTCCCCTTTTAGAGTTCCTATCGCTAGACTAGCTGCTGCACAAGCTAATCTTAGATAAGCAAAGCCTTTAATAATATTTAAAAAGAGCAACCCGTGTTTGGGTTGCTCTTTTTTTTGATACCTACAAAAAATCATAGCAAAAAAAGGGTAATACACCACTCAATTTCTAATTGTTCTAAAAACCGGTATACGATTTCACTTGATCTAATAAGTCCTCATTAAATTGATTTTGGGAACAGTAAGGTGCTATCCGTTGCTTTTCAAGGTGTACTGCCAGACATTCTTGTTCTGTTTGTCCGGGTGTAGGGATAAAGAAAGCTTTTTTTTCTAACACAGCTAAATCCATAAGTGTAGAATACCCTGATCTTGATATGATTAACTCACTTTGATTAATTATATTTTCTAAATCTTTACCTAGTAAAAAATTATAGCTTGTAAGGTTTCCTACTCGTTCCTTTTTTGGGGTGTCTTCAATGATTCCTTTTACTAAACAGATTCTTTTTTTAGAATTTTTTAGGGCATCCGTTAATTTATCTTCCAACAAGCTACGTTGTGGCTCCGGACCGGATAATAATAGTAAAATATCGTAGGTAATGGGTAGTGATTTTTTTGTAAAAGAACTTAATAATCCAATAAAAACAGGTGATTTTTTTTGCGTAATTCCGTGCGATAATAAACCGCTTAAATTAGGCATCCCTTTACTATCCGGCACCCAACATACATTAAACCTAGCACGAATGAATTGGTGAATTTTAGTGGTAAAAAAACTAGTTACCCCTGATTGAACCCTTAGTTGATGCGTAATATAAATACTAGGAATTTCAGGACTAAACACTCCAAATCTATTATCGGAAATAAGCGCATCAACACGTTCTTCTTCAACTATCTTAGCAATGATTTTGCGTTCCTTAAAAAACGTTTTTAAAAACTTTGGAATTTGTAAGAGGAGTTTGATTTTTAATAGAAATCCTTTAGTGGTATATTGTACGTTATAGGAAGGTAATTCAATGTGTGTTAAATCCGGAAAAAGCTTTTTTAAAAGGGCTAGAGCCTCTCCGTCTGAGGCAATTACCGGTTGGTACTCTGCTTGCAACAATTGTCGGATAATAGGGATACAACGCGTGGCATGACCAATGCCCCAATTGAGAGGGGCTACCAATACTTTACCTTTTTTAGGTAAAAGGTCTTTATTTTTTTGTAAATCAAAACGCGTAAACATGCCCGTTATCTCTTTATAAATCAAAACCTATATCGGTTCTAAAATACATGCCATCGAAATGTATTTTTTTTAAAGACCGGTACGATTTTTTAAGTGCGTCGTAAATAGTTTCTCCAGTGGATGTCACGGCTAAAACCCTTCCTCCATTTGTTACCAACACATCGTTGTTGTGTTGCGTACCTGCATGAAAAACATCAGAATTTTTACTATTCGCAAGTCCGGTAATCACTTTGCCTTTCTCGTATTGTTCCGGATAACCACCGGATACTGCCATAACTGTAGCGGCAGACAATGGGGTTACTTTCACGAATTGTTCCGCCAAATTATGCTCTTTTATCGCCTTAAAAAGAGTTAATAAATCGGTTTCTAGCCGTGGTAAAACTACTTCGGTTTCCGGATCGCCCATTCTGACATTGTACTCTATAACAAAAGGTTCGTTCCGGACAATCATCAATCCAAAAAATAAAAAGCCTTGATACGCTATTCCCTCTTCTTGTAAACCTTGAATAGTGGGTTTTATGATTTGTTGTTCTATTTTTTGTAACAATGTTGCATCGGCAAAAGGAACCGGCGAAATGGCACCCATTCCACCCGTATTAAGACCGGTATCACCCTCGCCAATACGTTTGTAATCTTTAGCATTTGGAAGTACCACATAATCCGCACCATCTACAAGGGCAAAACAGCTCATTTCTATTCCATCAAGGTATTCTTCAATGACAACGGTATGTCCAGCCAATCCAAACTTTTCTTGAGTTAGCATTTGAGTCAATTCGTCCTTTGCTTTATCTATATCCTCTAAAATTAAAACTCCTTTGCCAGCTGCCAGGCCATCTGCTTTAAGCACATAAGGCGGTTTTAGATGCTCCAGAAAAACAAAGGCTTCTTGTAAGCTATCTCCGGTAAAACTCCGGTATTTCGCAGTAGGAATTTGATGCCGTATCATAAACTCTTTTGCAAAAGCTTTGCTACCTTCTAGTTGAGCTCCTTCTTTTTTGGGCCCGATAACAAGCAGGTGTTTCAATTCCGGATCCGAAGCAATAAAATCATGAATACCGGCGACAAGTGGTACTTCCGGACCTACAAGTACTATATCTATCTGATGGGTAATAAGGGCTTTTTTAACCGCTTTAAAATCAGTAAGAGATAGGCTTATATTTGTGCCTATTTGTGCTGTACCTGCATTACCGGGAGCAATATAAAGTGTTTTGAGTAAGGAACTCGTTGCAAGTTGATACGCAAAAGCATGTTCTCTTGCACCGGATCCGAGTATTAATACATTCATAGTGTTGAAATGCTTAAATAACAATTACATTATGCTATTAAAAAAAAGGGTTTAATAGGCTTTTTCTTCCCCTCTAATGGCATTAATAATCGTTCTAATAATGATATTGATATCCAAAATAAAACTCCAATTTTCAATATAAAAAATATCTAATTTAACCCGATTAATGATATCAGCATCCGTTTCTATTTCGCCTCTATAGCCTCTTACCTGTGCCAAACCGGTAATCCCTGGTTTTACATAGTGTCGCACCATATATTTATCGACAATTTTTATAAATTTTGCCGATTGACTGAGCATATGTGGTCTAGGGCCTACCACACTCATCTCTCCTTTCAACACATTTATAAATTGTGGCAATTCGTCAATACTGGTTCTTCTGATAAATTTCCCTACTTTGGTAATGCGCAAATCCCCTCTAACCGTCTGGTCTTTATCCGAACGATTATTAACCCCCATTGAGCGGTATTTATAACAGACAAAGCTATTGCCGCGTAGACCATCACGTACTTGTTTAAAATATAACGGGCCTTTACTTTCCCTCTTAATTAAAATATATAGCAAAGGAGATAACCAAGATAACACAAATACAATAACTAAGGTAGAAAACACAATATCAAACAGGCGTTTAAAAAACTTAGAAAGTTGATTATCAAAAGGTAGTTTTCTTATGGATAATACGGGAACCATTCCGTAGTATTCCAAAAACATATTATTACTAAAAACCCCTTTACTGTCCGGAATTAATTTGACTTCAATAAGATTTCGATCACCAAAAGCAATTATTTTATCAATGGTTTCTTGGTCCACATCCGAAATAGAACAATAGATCTCATCGACCTCATTCTCTAAGGCATAAGCATAACACGAATCAATTTTTCCTAAAAAATCGATCTTTCCATTCCCGTTTTTCACCAATGCATTGTTGTGTTTTTTATAGGATAGCACCGGTTTTTTATCATCAGAGAAAAAACCGAGCACTTTGTACCCAAAGTCCAGACGATTCATCATAAAATTTAGCACGGGTGTTAAACTGGTATTACCCCCAATTAGAATTACGTTACGATAATTTCCACCCTCTATACGATACCAACGTAATCCGCTAAAATAAAAGGCTCTAAACAGTGTAACTCCAATATATACTACAAGCAATACTTTGGCCAACTCTCTAGTACTTAACAAGGTGTCTGTCAAGGCAAAATAAGAAAGCATTACCAAAGTATAAAGGGCAAAATGTATCGCAAGTTGCGACACCACTTTGGTTATTTTAATAGTTCGTTTGTAATGATAAATCTTAGAAAAATAGGCTACGAGTAACCAAGATAGGTTTGCAAATAAAATGAACTGCGCGCTAGGATAGTTTGTAAAATGTAAAAAATAAAATGCAGCATTTAGTAGTACTAGATGCGCAATTACAGAAATGGGTTTAATAAATATGGAGTAATGTTTTGGCAAATAGAATTTGGTTTTTGGGTTTATACTTTTTTATAACGATTCAAAGGTAAAAATAGTATTGAAAAATAGCACGAATCCATTAAAAAAAATACTCTGAGTGAAATAGACTATATAGATCTATTTTGAGAATCTCTTTGTAGATTTAATAATATTATTTTAGCAAAACCTACACCGCAAATTAATTTTATTAAAAAATCATATTTTACACAAATAAACTCTATGTTTGTAGCTTACAATTGTACAACCCGACAATTAACTTTATTTGATTTATGAAAAGACCTTCAATGCCTACTGATATATCAATCATCACTACATATCGTTGTCAGATGGAATGTAAAATGTGCGATATTTGGAAAAATCCAACAGATAAAAAAACCGAAATAACACCTGAAGAATTAAAAATACTACCCAATTTTAAATTTGTTAATATTACAGGTGGTGAACCTTTCTTGAGAAGTGATCTTGAAGAAATTGTTGCCGTAATGTTTGAAAAAACAAAACGTATTGTTATTTCAACGTCAGGGTGGCATACAAATAAAATTTTACGTTTAGCAAAACGATTTCCCACAATAGGAATTCGAGTTAGCCTCGAAGGGCTTGAAGAAAAAAACGACGAATTGCGAGGAAGAGAAACCGGTTTTCAAAGAGGAATTGCCACACTAAAAGGACTTCAAGAATTAGGCATCAAAGATATTGGATTTGGCATTACAGTTTCAAATAAAAATTCTCATGATATGTTGGATCTTTATGAGCTTAGTAAAGAGATGAAAATGGAATTTGCCACCGCTGCATTTCATAACTCCTACTATTTTCATAAAGATGATAATTTTATTACAAATCAAGATGTTGTGATAAAAAACTTTGAAATACTTATTGACCGTTTATTAAAAGAAAATAATCCTAAAAGTTGGTATCGTGCTTTTTTTAATTTAGGCTTGATCAATTACATAAAAGGGAACAAAAGAATGTTACCCTGTGAAGCCGGAACAGCAAATTTCTTTATTGAACCTTATGGCGAAGTATATCCCTGTAATGGACTTGAAGACAAATATTGGAAAGAAAGCATGGGAAATATTCGTGATGTTTCCAACTTTGAGGAATTATGGTATAGTAATCAGGCAAATAAGGTGAGAGATCTTGTACGAACCTGTCCAAAAAACTGTTGGATGGTAGGGACAGCGGCACCGGTAATGAAAAAATACATCCAACACCCTACCAAATGGGTTTTAAAAAATAAATTTAAAAGTATTATTGGTCGTCCTGTTTGTAAAGATTACATCCCAAAATATGATGTTGGTCAAGACCCCAAACAAGGAGATTTGAGAATAGATAAAAAATGAAAATTATCGTATTAGGAACTCGTGGTATTCCCAATATTTTAGGTGGTGTTGAGACACACTGTGAAGAGCTATATCCAAGAGTTGTATCTTTAGGGCATGAAGTAACAATTATCACTAGAAAACCTTATGTTGTTAACCCACAAATAAAAAGCTACAAAGGGACACACTTACGACCTATTTATGCACCAAAAGTTAAATCTTTTGAAGCCATAATACATACATTTTTAGGTGTATTATACGCAGGTATTAAACGTCCGGATATTTTACATATTCATGCGATAGGTCCTATGTTAATGACACCACTAGCAAGACTCTTAGGGTTAAAAGTTGTTGTTACGAATCATGGTCCTGACTACGATAGACAGAAATGGGGAAAAGTAGCAAAACGAGTTCTTAAACTAGGAGAATATTTTGGAACTAAATTTGCTCATAAAGTGATTGTTATTTCTGAAGTAATAAACAACATTCTTAAAGAAAAATACCACAGAACTGATGGTCATTTAATTTATAATGGTGTTACGCTACCCAAATTGTCAAATAAAGATGATTATATAAAAAGTTTGGGATTGACCAAAAAAAAATATATAATTGGGGTAGGTCGATTTGTAGAAGAAAAAGGTTTTTCTGATTTGATTAAGGCTTATTCACAGATTTCTACCGATGTAAAACTTGTACTTGTAGGTGATACTGATCATAATACACTATATAGCAAAACCCTTAAAGAAAATGCTAAAAATGCGGGTGTGGTATTAACCGGATTTATTAGAGGAGAAAAACTCAATCAAATCTATTCACATGCACTACTTTTTTGCATGCCTTCTTATCATGAAGGTTTACCAATTGCATTACTAGAAGCTATGAGCTATAACCTGAATGTTCTAGTGAGTAATATACCAGCAAATCTTGAAGTTCCTTTAAAAGAAACCGATTTTTTTGATGTTGGGATAATTTCTGATCTCACAAAAAAATTGAAAAACAAAATTGAAGCACCCAATATGCGGAACTTCACAAAAATCATTAGTAACCGTTATAATTGGAATCTAATTGCCAAACAGTATATTGCTCTTGTTTCTAAAAATTAAGTTCTTTTACTTTCTTTTACTGAAGCTAAACCAAGTATGATTGGCATCAAAAAAGAATATAAAATTATTCCATATTGTCGATTCAATATTGTTTCGGTAAATGAAAAAA
>JANTFW010000044.1 GCA_024763245.1 Flavobacteriaceae bacterium
GATTATCCGGGTTATATGGCCGGTGTGATTCTTATCGGTTTAGCTCGTTGTATCGCTATGGTTATCGTGTGGAATGATTTGGCAGGAGGAAGTAGAGAGTATGGCGCCACACTCGTTGCACTAAACAGTATTTTTCAAGTCTTAACCTATAGTTTTTATGCCTGGTTATTTATTACGGTTTTACCCAAATATTTTGGTTTAGAAAGCTATGAAGTAAATATCTCAATCGCTGAAGTAGCCAAAAGTGTGCTGATTTATTTAGGTATTCCTTTTTTAATGGGCTATATAAGTAGAAAGTACTTAACAAATTTTAAAGGCGAAAATTGGTATAATGGAAAGTTTGTACCCTTTATTTCACCCATAACTCTAATAGCTTTATTAGCGACTATTGTCTTGATGTTTAGCTTAAAAGGTGATATGATTATAGAGCTTCCTCTGGATGTTTTACGAATAGCAGTGCCTTTGGTTATCTATTTTGTAATTATGTTTATAGTGAGTTTCTTTACAGGAAAATCGATGAATGTTCCTTATGATAAAAACGCATCGGTAGCCTTTACGGCAACGGGTAATAATTTTGAATTGGCCATTGCTGTTGCCATTGCAATTTTCGGAATTAATTCGCCACAAGCTTTTACCGGAGTGATTGGCCCTTTAGTAGAGGTACCTGTATTAATTCTGCTGGTTAATCTTTCTTTGTATTTTAAGAAGAAGTTTTATCGAAAATAATCAGTTGGAGTAAAAAATAACATAAAGATGATTATTGATTTGAAAAATCATCAATCAACCCATTTTCAAATTATTAAATTAATATTAAAACATGAAAATACTAATTCTCTGTACCGGAAATTCGTGTCGAAGCCAAATGGCAGCCGCTTTCTTAGAGGCTTTTGACGACAATCTTGAGGTGTATTCTGCTGGAACCCTACCTAGTGAAAGGGTGCATCCCGAAGCGATTCAAGTGATGAAAGAAATCGGTGTCGATATCGCTACAAAAAGCCCCACAGCGGTAACCGAGTTTATCCATCATAAATTCGATTATGTTATTACCGTTTGTGATGGAGCAAAAGAAGCCTGTCCCGTGTTTACCGGAGAAGTTAAAAACAGACTACATATAGGCTTTATTGATCCGGCTGAAGCCCATGGAACTCCCGAAGAAATTCGTAGTGTTTTTAGACAGGTTAGAAACGAAATTTTAGTTGACTTCTTTGCGTTTTATCGCATAGAATTACTTTAAAAAGGCGAGGTTTACATCAAATTTTGGTTATTCAAGTTGCTCAAATCGTTTAAAGCGCCAATACGAAACTATGGCAAAAATTACAAAAAATCCAATAGCATAATAGATCCAAACAGGTATAGGCACAGGGTCTCCTGCTGCATACGAATGCATCCCTGATAGATAATAGTTAACACCAAAGAAGGTCATAATTAAAGTTGCTATTGAAAAAAGACTTGCCAAATTAAAAATAAACTTACCACGTAATCCTGGGACAATACGCATATGCAAGACAAATACATAAACCATCATAGATATTAAAGACCAAACCTCTTTAGGATCCCAACTCCAATACCTACCCCAAGATTCATTAGCCCATACGCCACCCAAGAAAGTTCCAATACTCAAAGCATAAAGTCCTACGGTTAAAGTTAATTCATTGATATAGCTTAATTCATCTATGGTTGCATTTAATCGATGAGCATTGTCCGGTGTTCTTAGAATAAACAGCAGTAGCACCACAAAGCCTAATAAAGAACCTAAACCTAAAAATCCATAACTGGAAGTAATAACGGCAACGTGAATCATCAGCCAATACGATTTAAGAACAGGAACCAAGTTTGTTATTTCCGGATTCATCATACTTCCGTGAGCAATCCCTAATAAAAAGGAAGCAAATAACACGGTAGAAGCTAGGCTGAATTTACTCTTTTTCACAGAGAATATTAAACCGGCTATAATGGTAATTAAGGCGACAAAAACAACGGCTTCGTACCCGTTACTCCAAGGTTCATGACCGGAAATATACCAGCGTAATCCAAGTCCAATTATATGGGCTACTACACCTATTAGTGTCAGTACAAAAAACACATGTAAAAGAATTTTAATTCCTTTTGAATCGGGTCTAAATAAATCAATAAAAGCTAGGATTAGAAATATAAAACCGACTAACATATAGTAGAATAGCAACTTTTTGAAAATATTCCATTGATTGTATTTTATTTCAATAGATAGCTTTTTGTCAGATGGTATTAGCGATCCGGCAATATCCTTTTGTAGTTTAGCGATATAACCTAGATAGGTGTCAGCTTCGGAATAATCACCGGTTCTAACGGCTTTTTGTAGGGTAGAAAAATACAATTGATGTACCTTGAGCATCATACTGTCTTTACCGGTAAAAGCACGGCGATCAATACCGGAGTACCATTTGTTATTCGGGTCCCCAAGTTTGGGGTAAATAGTTAATAAACTACCGTTTAGCATATTCCACCAAACATTCACCCGATCATCAAGATTAATAATTTCTTTATCCGTTGAATTTTGGTCCATACTTTTCTTGCGGGAGGCTTCAGCTACTTTCTTTTCTAAATAGTAGTTCCCATTGGGTAGAAGATCAGCCATAGAAGTGGCATTATCTTTGGCGTTGAGATCATCCATCATTTTTGCCCCCAAAGCCATTGGATATACAATCTTAATAATAGGTTCTTTACTCCAATGTGCCGGGTCTAATTGAGCCGATAACAGTACTTGTTCGGCTGTTAACCCCTTGTAGGTATCCTTTTTATATACTTTACGTAAAGCTTCTAAGGCATAGGTGTTTACCGGTTTAATTCGGCCTTGTTGAATAAGTAATTGACCAAATTTAGCGGCATGCTCTTTGCTGACAATCCCTTTGTTTAGGGATATTTTTTCTTGGGAAAATGAGGCAACACTAAATCCTAAAAGAAGTAGGGTTATAGCTGATTTTGAGGACATTTTCTTTAATTTTTCAGACAATTTGGTAAAGTGCGATCCTTTTACAAAAAGACTTAGAAACATACCAATTCCCATTAAAATATAACCCAAATAAGTAATTATGGTTCCCCAATAATCATGATTTACAGATAAAATTGTTCCCTTTTCATCCGGATCAAATGAAGCTTGATAAAAGCGAAAACCTTTGTAATCCAATACGTGATTCATAAAAATACGGTAATCGAAGGTTTTGTCTTTATCCATTACGGTTATTTCACTGGCATAGGACGATGGAGAATGTGTTCCGGGATAGCGTTCCAGTTCAAAGTCACGCAGCTTAATAGCAAAAGGTGTTTTAACAGCTTTTGCTCCGTATCGAACAATAAAATTAAGCCCGTTTAGGTGGAACCTACGCGCTTCTGTAATAGCATTTTTTACACCTTGAACACTAATTTCTTTACTTTGATTACCGGCCGTTACTTGTAAGACTACGGCATCGTAAGGAAATTGTTGATGTTCTGATTTAGGAGCGCTTACCGTATTTACTTCCCCATGTATGGGCGCCTCAGGAACCACGAATTTAACCGAAGGAAGCCGGTATAATTTTAGATAAGCTAAAGGAGCAATACTGTCTTTGTAAACAGGAGTTACAGTTCCGGTTTTCATAGCAAGATAATTCCCGTTTTCAGGTACTTGTAAAGAAATTCCGGTTTCGTTTGTGTAAAAATTTACAGCTCCCGGAGTCGGTTTGTTAAAACTAAGGAGAAGATCTCCATATTGTACAATGCTATTATTTTTGATGTAAATATCTTTTCTACCGCTATCTACCGTTACAGCAAGATGTAAATGAGCGGGCATATCCTCATTTTTGGTAAAGCCGGATTTTACATGAGAAATAAAATCAACATAATCAACCGAGAAGGGTTTACCTTTAAAATCATCCTTAATCTTATAATGATTGGTGCCTAAACTTCCAAAAAGGACTTTTTTGTCATATTCTCGTTGATCTTTACCATCATCAACACGCACATATAAGTAAGTGTTATCTGTTAAAATAGTATTGGCAACGGCTCCTTCTCGAATAGGCATTAAGCCTTCGTATCCAAAATAACGAGTAATAAAAGCACCTAATAACGTGACAATAAATGCGATATGAAACAATAGTACAGCCCACTTTTTTCTTCTGTACAAGCGATACCTAAAGATATTTCCAATAAAATTAATAGAGAGCAGATACATCAATCCCTCAAACCACCAAGAATTATATATCAAGGCTTTTGCCGTTTGAGTGCCATAATCATTTTCGATAAAAGTTGCTGTAGCCATGGCAAAAGCAAAAGCAAGAATGGCAATACTCATTAATCGGGTAGAAAAAAGAAAATTAGTGATTCTTTTCATGTGAAGTAGTTTTTAGAAAAGCGAAAATACAGTTTATTATTCATATGAAATGAATGAAGCGGATAAATAAATACCGGTATTATATTAATACGTAGTGGTCATATCTTCATCAACCTGAATAATAAAATCTGCTTTAGCTCCTTCGTTTTCGTATTTTTTGACATTGGGAACGGATTCGGTTGTAATTGTTACGACTTTTAGATCGGGTCGGTATTTTTTTAAATACCAAACAATTCCTTCGTAATTATTAGAATGATAGGCACCATTATAATGAATCATCAGTTGGTTCTTTTTGAGGCTTTTAAGGATAAAATGAGCCATTGTGGCATCTTTTATTGCTTGTGCTTTAGGCATGTTTTCTTTCATTTTTTGTGGCATATGATTCATGTGTTCCATGCTGGTCATGGCTACATAACCCGGTAATTCAGCATCATAGGGCACCGGTAGCGGTGCAATCCATTTCTTTTCTGCGGCAGGCAAACTGTCTAAGGCCTCAAATCCACCTTTAAAAACGCTATTAGCATAGCGACGTGGAATATTACAGGCACAGACTTTAAGCGATTTGTTTTTAGCAAAATCTACTAAAGGTTTGTAGTCGGTTTTGTAATTATTCCATAATCTTGCTACGGTATCGAATGCTTTTTGATTAATCGTTCCTTTTAAATAATCATTTAATTCCTTCTGATTATCACGCTCAATCATTTCAAAGCCTAAAATAATTTTTCGTTTTTGAGCCATATCTTTGGTAAACTCTAATTGTAACCAATGCGAAATAGGGTTGTTGTGATATTCCCCAAATAAAACCACATCGGCTTTTTTGGCTTGCTTTAGTAGTTTTTTATAGCTTGTTTTTTTACCTTTTTTGCTATAGAGTCTATAAGAAGGTTTGTCTTGTGCTATCGAAGAAAGGGTAAAGAGAATTGCTAATGTTGTTGTTAAAAAGGTTTTCATCTGGAATAATTTAATAGAATACAAAGTATTAATGCTGGCAAATTTATAACTTTGTGGCTAATTAAAAGAGTGGAAAGTTTATAAAGTTATAAAGTTGAAAGTTTTTATTGTTGAAAGTAATTAGAATTTTCGAGCTTTATGTCTAGTAAGTATAAACATTATGAGTAAAAAGTTAGAATCAATTACAAAAAACTTTTTAATACATTATAACTTTCAACTCTAGAACATTACAACTTTAAAACAATAAAACCTCACAAATTTAAAACTAAAAATCATGAAATATTTACCAATAGACAGTGGTCTTTTTATTAAAAACAGAAAAAAATTCGTAGCCAAAATGCGTCCAAACTCTTTGGCAATTTTTAACTCGAATGATATCTATCCGGTAAGTGCCGATAGTACACTGCCCTTTGCACAACATCGTGATATTTTTTATTTATCAGGTGTGGACCAAGAAGAAAGTGTTTTGGTTATTTTTCCGGATGCTCCAAAGGAAGAACATCGTGAAATTTTGTTTTTAAAGGAAACGAACGAAAAGATAGCGATTTGGGAAGGCGCTAAATTGACTAAAGAGTCTGCTTATAAAACATCGGGAATTAAAACCGTTTATTGGTTGCAAGAAATGGAAAGTGTTTTGTTTGAATTGATGACACAAACCGAAAATGTGTATATAAATACGAATGAACATTACCGAGCTAATGTAGAAACAGAAACCCGAGAGGCACGTTTTATTAAAAAGTTTAAAGCTCAATATCCCGGGCACACCTACTTGCGAAGTCAACCTATTTTACAGCGAATTCGATCGGTAAAAGAGCCGGAGGAAATTGCTTTAATTCAACAAGCTTGTGATATTACTGAAGCCGGTCTTAGACGTATTTTAGGGTTTGTTAAACCTGGTGTTTGGGAATTTGAAATTGAAGCAGAGTTTACCCATGAATTTATTAGAAGACGTGCGGATGGTTTTGCCTATACTCCTATTATTGCCAGTGGTGCAAATGCTAATGTTTTACATTATATAGAGAATAACAACCAATGTAAAGAAGGAGAACTAATTTTGCTAGATGTGGGAGCAGCTTATGCAAATTATTCATCAGATATGACACGTATGGTGCCTGTTTCGGGTACATTTTCTGAACGTCAAAAAGAAGTGTACAATGCCGTATTACGCGTAAAAGATGCTGCGGCTAAAATGTTAGTTCCCGGTACAATTTGGGCAGATTATCAGGCTAAAGTTGGGCGCATTATGGAAAAAGAGCTCTTAGGTCTTGGTTTGCTTACAACAGATGACATAAAGAATGAAGATCCTAAGTGGCCTGCCTATAAAAAATATTTTATGCACGGTACGTCACATCATATGGGCTTAGACACGCATGATTATGGTATTTTAACCGAACCTATGCAAGCCGGAATGGTCTTTACTGTAGAACCGGGGATCTATATTCCTGAGGAAGGTTTCGGTATTCGTATAGAAGATGATTATGTTATTCAGGAAAAAGGCGAGCCAATTAACTTGATGAAAAATATCCCTATCACCGTTGATGAAATAGAAGCCTTAATGAAAAGATAAGTTTCGGTTAGTTTATTCTTGCTCTATCTGTGTGTAAAGTATAGTTTTATACAACTTTACCTTATTAGTTGCTTTCTAAAGTACATGTGAACTGTAATTAAATTGTATTTTCGATAATCCTAATAAATACAAAGCACATAAAAATCACCATAGATAAAATACTAGAAGCTATTCCAGAAATTGCCAATTCGATACTGATCTTTATTTCTCCCACTTTAATCGGAGCTATTATTGGGTTTATAGCATCGCTTTGGTTAGGTGGCGCTACAGGTATTATTGTTGGTGGATTTATTTTTATTATTGGAATTGTTATGGGAATTATATTTGCGGAATGGGCCAAAAAAAAGAAGGGACAAATAACTTTATGACAAGAGTAAGCTCTACAACACCCCGAAATAAAAAAAAGCAATAATCGATTTTTAAAACAGTATAAAATCAGAAGAATATAAACGGTATACAACTATTTTACCAATATTATGAATACAACAATCAATTGGGATGATTTTGCTAAAGTAGATATTAGAACAGGCACCATAGTGACAGCAGAGCACTTTAAAGAGGCCAAGAATCCCTCCTATAAATTAACTATAGATTTTGGCGCACTAGGGATTAAAAAGTCTGCTGCACAACTCACCAGTTTATACCGACCGGTGGATTTAATAGGTATGCAAATACTTGCCGTGGTAAACTTTCCCAAGAAACAAATAGCCACCATGAATAGTGAATGTTTGGTGTTAGCAGCCGTGGGAGTGGACAAGGAAACGGTCTTGATACAGCCCGAAAGAAAAACCAAAAATGGGTTACGGATACGCTAAATAACTCCGGTTGGATTTAAAAAGAACGCCAACCTTGTGCTATTATCGCTATTTTTTGGTTGGCTCTAGTAATAAGATGTGCTCCTTCTTTCGCATCGGTCATATGACCGATAACGGTAAAATTAGGATTTCCTTTTATTTTATCATAATCTTTTTGATCAATGGTAAACAGTAATTCATAATCTTCGCCGCTACTTAAGGCTACCGTGGTACTCTCTAAGTTAAATTCCTCACAAGTAGCGATAACCTGTGGGTCTAGTGGGATTTTTTCTTCAAATAAATTGCACCCTACTTTCGATTGTTCACATAAATGTAATATTTCCGAAGAAAGGCCATCAGAGATATCAATCATAGCTGTGGGTTTTACATGTAATTTTTTAAACAGTTCAATAACGTCTTTTCTGGCTTCCGGTTTTAATTGGCGTTCTATCAAATAGGAATACATCGATAGATCAGGTTGCGTAGCATTAGGGTTTACTTTAAAAACTTGTTTTTCACGTTCCAGTACTTGTAAGCCGAGATAGGCGGCAGCCAAATCACCGGTTATTACTAATAAGTCATTGGGTTTTGCACCATTCCTATATACAATTTCTTCTTTTTTTGCTTGCCCGATTGCGGTAATACTAATCAGTAAGCCTTTGGTAGATGAGGTGGTATCTCCACCAATTAAATCAACTTTATAGGTGTCGCAAGCCAGTTGAATACCACTATACAATTCTTCGAGTGCTTCAAGAGGAAATCGATTCGATGCAGCAATAGATACGGTTATTTGACTAGGTAATGCATTCATAGCAAAGACATCCGAAAGATTGACAACAACAGCCTTATAACCTAAATGTTTAAGGGGCATATAGCCCAAATCAAAATGGACACCCTCTACTAACAAATCGGTAGTAACTACGCTGGGTTCTTTTGTTAAATCTAAAACGGCTGCATCATCTCCAACCCCTTTTAGTGTAGATTTGTGATAGATTTTAAAATGCTCTGTGAGTAATTGTATTAATCCAAATTCCCCAATTTTGTCTAGTGATGTGTGCGATTGGTCTTTATTTTCAAACATATAAAGGTGTCTTTTTAGAGGACAAAACTACAAAGCTTTGAAGTTGATAACAAGTTTAATTAAATAGACTTTCAATAGGTTTACAAGTTGTTGGTGTGTAAATAGCTAATTATCAATGATATATTTTGATGTTTTGATAAAATATTACTGTGTAATTATTTTTTATTTTTTTAATTCGTAATTTTTAATTCTTTTTTTATCTTTGCATCCGCAATTGGCCCATGGTGTAATGGTAACACTCCGGTTTTTGGTGCCGTCATTCAAGGTTCGAGTCCTTGTGGGCCAACAAGTAAGTAAAAAGACCTTTTCAAAACGTTTTGAAAAGGTCTTTTTTGTGCCTATAACTAGGATTACAATTTAAACGTAATCACAGGTTTTAAAGCATGATTGACTAAGTCTTCGCTGATACTTTCATTAAACATACTTGACAATCCGCTACGCTGGTGTGTGTTTAAAGCTATAACATCAGCATTGATATCTTTAGAGAAGTTTAATATACCTCTTTCTATAGAGGTATCATTATAGATGTTTAAGGTGTGTTCGGGCATATTAAAATCTACAATAAACTCGCGCATACGTTTGCTGGTTTCATGAGTGGGCTCAAAATTATGAACAGTATTGACAAATAAAAGGTGTACCTCAGCATCAAACTTGGCTATAAATTGTAAGAACCTACCGAAAGAGGGTTTTACTTCCTCCGAAAAATCAGAAGCAAAAACAAATTTCCCCATATGAAATTTTCCTACACCTTCTTTGACAACTAATACGGGAACATCAGAGTTTCGTACTACTTTTTCGGTGTTAGAACCAATAAACATCTCTTTTAATCCGGTTGCCCCTTGTGATCCCATAATTATTAAGTCTGTTCCTAACTCATGACTATATTCAATAATACCCGAAAATGTTTTGTGAAAACGCACTTCTTCTTGTACAGAAAGTCCTTCGAAATAATCGGATTTTATTAATTCAGCAATCCGCTCGTGAACCTTTTCCATATAGAGCATTTTTGCCGGATTGCTAGCATCGCTATGGGCACTGACATCAGTATCGTTAGATGGTAAATTTACCATATGCAGTAAAAATATCTCTGCGTTGGATCGCTTGGCTAAATTAGCCGCGGTTTTCATAGCACACTCTGCCTGCTTAGAAAAATCGATTGGAACTAATATACGTTTCATTTCAAGTAGTTTTATACGTTATAATATAGCGTAAAGTTAAGAATTTATTACGAATGTTTAGTACATATTTTGTTTTTATTGAATTTTGCCTATCTTTGCGCCGTAAAATCAAGGTTTTAGAGAGAGGAGGGGACGTGGAGTCCCCTATTTTTATACCAATAAATGGATACAAAAAAAGTAACTACATTATTAGAAGAAGCCCTGGCCGTTAACGATGAACTATTTGTAATAGATTTTAGCATTTCAACAGCCGGAGATATTGAGGTAGTCGTAGATGGAGATCGAGGTGTGTCATTAGATGAATGTATCCGTATTAGTCGTCATATAGAACATAATTTAGATCGAGAAGTAGATGATTTTTCTTTAAAAGTTAGCTCTCCCGATATCACTAAACCGCTTGTAAAGGCAAGACAGTATAAAAAAAATAAGGGCAGAGTGCTTAGCATACAAACACAAGATGCAATCTATGAAGGAACCTTATTGGATGTAGGAGAATCAAACATTGTATTACAATGGAAAACACGTGAACCGAAACCTATAGGAAAAGGAAAGCATACAGTAACAAAAGAGGCTTCGATAGCCTTAGACGATATAACAAAAGCAGTAGTAAAAATAGTATATAACTGAATCAAATAGATGAGATGGAAAATATAGCACTTATTGAATCATTTTCAGAATTTAAAGATGATAAAAGTATTGATAGGGTAACTCTTATGGCAATTTTAGAAGAAGTCATTAGAGCTACTCTAAAACGTAAGTTTGGTGATGATGATAACTTTGATATCATTATCAATCCTGATAAAGGTGATATGGAGATTTGGCGTAATAGGATAGTAGTGCCTGATGGAGAAGTAGAAGATCCAAACAAAGAAATAGAATTATCGGAAGCCCAAAAAATTGAATCCGATTACGAAGTAGATGAAGAAGTTCCCGAAGAGTTTAAATTAGCAGATTTAGGAAGAAGAGATATTCTGGCTTTACGTCAAAATTTAGTTTCCAAAGTATTTGAACACGACAGCTCCAATACCTATAAATATTTTAAAGAATTAGAAGGTGAATTGTTTACTGCCGAGGTACACCATATCCGTCATAATGTAGTGGTTCTGTTGGACGATGATGGCAATGAAATTATTCTGCCAAAAGGAGAACAAATTAAATCGGATTTTTATAGAAAAGGAGACTCTATACGAGGGATTATCAAATCGGTAGAATTAAGGGGTAACAAGCCCAACATCGTACTTTCTAGAACAGCTCCAGAATTTTTAGTTAAATTATTTGAACAAGAAATACCGGAAGTTTTCGAAGGTTTAATCACCATAGAAAGCGTAGCACGTATACCGGGAGAAAAAGCTAAAATAGCCGTCGATTCCTATGACGAGCGTATTGACCCTGTCGGTGCTTGTGTAGGTATGAAAGGTTCGCGTATTCACGGAATTGTTAGAGAGTTAGGCAATGAAAATATTGATGTAATCAATTATACAAAAAACGAAAATTTATTCATCCAAAGAGCCTTGAGCCCTGCCAATGTAGTTTCTGTAAAAATCCATCTTGAAGAAGGGCGTAAAGATGGTAAAAAAGGTCATGTAGATGTGTTCTTAAAGCCGGAAGAAGTTTCAAAAGCCATTGGTAAAGGAGGCGTCAACATTAAATTAGCAAGCCAGTTAACAGGGTACGATTTAGATGTTCAACGTGAAGGTATTGATGATGAAGATGTTGAATTAACGGAATTTGCTGATGAAATCGAAGAGTGGGTTATTAAAGAATTCCAACGCGTTGGTTTAGATACGGCAAAAAGTGTACTCGATCAGAGTTTGATAGATTTGGTGAACAGAACCGATCTGGAAGAAGAAACGATTATTGATGTACAACGGATTCTTAAAGAAGAATTTGAAAATTAATATAATGGATGGTTTTTAATGTATTAAGCCATCCGAACAATACGATAATATGGCAAAAACAGTACGACTAAACAAAGTACTCAAAGAGTTAAACATTTCTTTAGACAGAGCAGTGGAGCACCTTGCAACACATGGCTTTGAGATAGAAGCGCGTCCGACTACCAAATTAACAGAGGAAGAGTATAAGAATCTATGCGATGCTTTTCAAACGGATAGACAACGCAGAGAAGCTTCAGACGAAGTTAGTGAAGAAAAGAAGCGTGAACTTGAGGCTATTCGTTTAGAACAAGAGAGAGAACGCCAAGAAAAATTGGAAAGAGAAGAAGCAGAGCGCCAAAAGATCATCAAAGCCGAAGCAGAAAAGCTACACACCAAGGTAGTGGGTAAAATTGATTTAGGCCATCCGAAAAAGAAACAAGAAGAGGTGGCGGAAAAAGAGTCTGAAGAATCTGAAAATCCGAAAACAGAGGTGGAATCACCTGTTGCGGTTGTGGATGATACGGTACAAGAAGTATCTAAAAAGAAAAGCGAGGAGAAACCACCCGTTACTAAAAAATCCCCTAAGGTTAAAGAAGAGCCTGTTGTTACAGAAGAAGTAGTAAAAGTAGAGAAGGATGTAGAAGTTATCAAAAAGGATACAAAAAAATCGGTCGAAGATAACAAAACAACCGAAGAATTTGTAGATGATGGACCCAAGGAACCGGAAACGATAAAAACGCAATATCAAAAATTATCCGGACCTAAGATTGCCGGAGAAAAATTAGATTTATCTAAGTTTGAAAAGCCTAAAAAAGAAAACCCCAAAAAAGACGGAAAAGAGGGAGATAAGACGAAAAAGAAACGCCGTCGTATTAGAAAACCAGGAGATCACAATAAACCCCGCCAACAAGGAGGAAATTATTCTCAAAATAAAGGAAAATCTAGAAAAAAATTCACCAAGGAAGAACCTAGTGAGGAAGAAGTTAAAAAACAAATCCAAGAAACACTAGAAAAACTGCAAGGAAAAACCAAGAAATCAACTGGTGTTAAATATCGTAAACAGAAAAGAGATCAACACCGACAGGTATCAGAGCATGAATTAGAACAAAAAGAAGCCGAAAGTAAAGTAATTAAGGTAACTGAATTTGTAACGGTAAATGAACTGGCAACCATGATGGAGAAAACACCCACAGATCTTATATCTGCGTGTATGATGCTAGGCATGATGGTTACTTTAAACCAACGCCTAGATGCTGAGACTTTAACCATTTTAGCCGATGAGTTTGGCTATACCGTCGAATTCGTTGGAGCGGATTTGGAGGATGCTGTTCACGAAGTAGAAGACAAGCCTGAAGATTTAGAACCTAGAGCTCCCATTGTTACCATTATGGGACACGTAGATCACGGTAAAACATCACTTCTTGATTATATTCGTGAAGCGAACGTAATTGCCGGAGAAGCCGGTGGTATTACACAACATATCGGTGCTTATAATGTCCAACTCAAAACAGGAGATCGGGTAACTTTCTTAGATACACCGGGACACGAGGCATTTACGGCTATGCGGGCTCGTGGAGCACAAGTTACCGATATTGTGATTATTGTAATTGCGGCTGATGATGCGGTGATGCCCCAGACAAAAGAAGCCATAAGTCACGCACAAGCTGCCGGAGTACCTATTATTTTTGCGATTAATAAGGTAGATAGGCCCACAGCTAATCCCGATAAAATTAAAGAACAATTATCCGCTATGAATCTTTTGGTAGAAGATTGGGGTGGTAAAATTCAATCACAAGAATTATCGGCTAAAACCGGAGCAGGAGTGGATGAATTATTAGAAAAATTAATGTTAGAAGCCGAGCTTTTAGAACTAAAAGCCAATCCTAATAAAGATGCTGTTGGAACAGTTGTAGAAGCGCAATTAGATAAAGGTCGTGGTTATGTAACCACCCTATTAGTAGAAGGGGGTACCTTACATATTGGCGATTATTTATTGTCTGGTAGCTATAGCGGTAAAGTAAAAGCCATGTTTGATGAAAGAGGAAACCCTATCAAATTTGCAGGACCTTCTATACCGGTTTCTGTTTTAGGTTTAGATGGAGCTCCTCAAGCTGGTGATCGTTTTAATGTGATGAAGGATGAACGTGAAGCCAAGCAAATAGCTACAAAAAGAGCACAGCTACAAAGAGAACAATCTGTCCGTACCCAACGTCATATCACATTAGATGAAATTGGTAGACGTATTGCATTAGGCGATTTTAAAGAACTTAATATCATCTTAAAAGGAGATGTGGATGGCTCTGTAGAAGCCCTTTCCGGTTCTTTACAAAAACTCTCTACCGAAGAAATCCAAATTAATATTCTACATAAAGGGGTAGGAGCCATTACAGAATCTGATGTGCTCTTAGCTTCTGCATCCGATGCGATTATTATTGGCTTTAACGTACGTCCTGCTGGTCCGGCAAGAGCTATTGCCGAAAAAGAAGAAATAGATGTACGCACCTACTCTATTATTTATGATGCTATCAATGATGTAAAAGATGCGATGGAAGGTATGTTGTCGCCTGAGATTAAAGAAGAGGTTACCGGAAATGCAGAAATACGTGAAGTGTATAAAATATCTAAAGTTGGTAATATTGCCGGTTGTATGGTTACTTCAGGTAAAATCTATAGAAAATCCATGATACGGATTATTCGTGATGCTATTGTAATTCATACCGGTGCCTTAGATTCATTAAAACGATTTAAAGACGATGTCAAAGAAGTAGCTAAAGGCTATGATTGTGGTCTTCAGATCAAAGGATTTAATGATATTAAAGAAGGCGATGTTATCGAAGCCTACCAAGAAGTTTCCGTTAAAAAGACATTAAAATAGAGAGAGGAAAAGCTATTGTCCTTCCCACTCTTTATAGAATTGGTCTAAAAACAATTCCATAAATTGATGACGTTCTTGTGCTATTTTTTTCCCTGTTTCCGTATTCATTCTGTTTTTAAGGAGTAATAACTTTTCATAAAAGTGGTTGATTGTTGGTGCCGTACTTTTTTTGTAGGCTTCTTTGGTCAATTGTGTATTTGGTTTAATAGCCGGATTATAGATAGCTCTATTTTTAAATCCTCCGTAGTTAAAAGCCCTAGCAATACCAATAGCCCCTATAGCATCTAGCCGGTCAGCATCTTGTACCACATCTAACTCTTTAGAGTTAAAACGTGGACTCCCTTTTGCTAAGCCAATCTCCCCCTTAAAAGAAATAAACCTAATGATATTTTCAATATGTTGAATTACCGATTCATCAACCCCTTGTGTTTGTAGAAAAGCCTTGGCTTTTTTGGGTCCGATACTTTCATCGCCTTGGTGAAATTTAGAGTCGGCAATATCATGCAACAAAGCCCCAAGCGTTACAATAAATACATCTACTTTTTCGTATTTAGCAATGGAAAGGGCATTTTTATAGACACGTTCTATATGAAACCAATCGTGGCCGCCCTCTGCATAGCGTAGACTCTCTTTGACAAATTTAATAGTATTGTCAATAACAGTATCATTAGAAAAAGCAGATCTATTCATTGTATTACTTTAGATAAGAGTTAAGACAACGAAGATACAAAAACTAGCAATATTTGTTATATACCGATGCCATATCTTGGGCAATAATCTCTGCAGGACGTCCTTCAATATGATGTCTTTCCCACATATGGACCAGTTCGCCATCTTTAAAAAGCGCAACGGAAGGCGAAGAAGGAGGATAGGGTATCATATACTCGCGTGCTTTTGATGTGGCCTCTTTATCAACACCGGCAAAGACGGTAAAAAGGTGTTCAGGTTTTTTTTCGTTTTGCAAGGAGCCAATAACACCCGGCCTTGCCGTACGTGCAGCACAACCGCAAACGGAATTTACAACAACTAAAACAGTGCCTTTCTTTTGTAAGGCATCAGTAACTTCGTAGTCAAAAAATAATTCGTCAAAGCCATTGTCAGATAGCTCGGCTCTCATTGGGTTTACCAATTCTTCTGGATACATAATAGTATAGTTTTTAGATTGAGGACAATATTAGTTATAATTTTAGAATACACAAAACCCTATTTCTAGGATCTGTCATGGGGTAGTTTATTAGAAAAGAAATTAAGTGCGCTTTGTAAGGGTAAATTTTTATACTTTTGAACTGATTTAGCTAACGTAAAGATTCTAAACACCACGTAAAAATAAATAAACAATATGGCAAATTTTTCTAAATGGATTGGTGCCACCTTAGGATGGTCTTTTGGAGGGCCCATTGGTGCGGCAGTAGGCTTTATCTTAGGGACGGTTTTAGATGGGGCGACATTCGAGACTTTTGAAGGAGAACGCTCACAAACAAACCCAAAAACACCCACACAATCTGGAGATTTTGAGCTGTCTTTGTTGCTTTTAGCAGCTATTGTAATGAAAGCAGATGGGCATGTTGATAAAAGAGAGCAAGAGTTTGTTAGGCAGCAGTTTATAGGTATGTATGGTAAACAACGTGCCAATAATGCATTTAAATTATTTAAGGAATTGGTTCAAAAAGATCATATTTCTACACGTCAAGTAGCCTTACAGATACGAAGGTATATGGATCATCCTTCAAGATTGCAGTTAGTGCATTTTTTGTTTAACATTGCAAAAGCCGATGTACAGGTTAATGAGTTAGAAGAAAAAAAGATACATCAAATAGCCACGTACCTTGGTATTAATCCAAGAGATTACGAAGCTATTAAAGCGATGTTTTATGATGCAAGTGATGCGAACTACCGCATTTTGGAAATAAGTAAGACCGCTACCACCATTGAAATAAAAAAGGCCTATCGCAAAATGGTAAAAAAATTTCATCCCGATAAAGTGCGCCATTTGGGAGAAGAACATCAAAAAGGTGCTGAAGAAAAGTTCAAACGTATTCAAAAAGCCTACGAAGCGATTCAAGAAGAACGAGGATTATAGCCTGTAGTTGATAGCCAATTTATATAATAACAAATCTATAGATGTGAGTTCGATATAACACACACTGTATATCAGCTAGTTATGGAGTTTTTTGTTACCTTCATTGTCATTTCGACTGGAATGGAGAAATCCCCATATTGAGTATTAAGATTTTTTGACTTCATTTTATTTCGCTCTAAATGACAAATAGCTGAATTACTGTCCTATTTTAAAAATAGTAATGATTTAGTTAATATCGAACTCAGGTTATAGGGTAAAATAGCGTACTCAATTACCTAAATTTATCAGGATTATTCATCATATAGGTAATTAGTTTTCCAATTTCAATATTTTTGTATTCTAATTCCTTTTTGACCTCCATAGAAACATAGTTACAGGCTAAAGCAAACTCTAACCAACTAAGGGTTTCTGCATTTTCTGCATTAGAATCAGATAATTTGCTAATAAAATGTTTGGGATAGATTCTTTTTCTATAAGCTTCGGCAATATTCACACAAACAGACCGAGATGATCTCCTAATTTGATCTGTCAGTGAATAGGTTTCCTCTTTGGGAAATGATTTGGACAGTTCAAAAATTTCCATTGCCAATTTAAAGCCTTTTTCATAAGCTAATAACTTTCTAAATCCCATGTTTTTTTATTTCAAAAATACTATTTTTCGACTAAAGACTAAAGACTAAAGACTAAAGACTAAAGACTAAAGACTAAAGACTAAAGACTAAATCCTACCAATACACATCCAAATCAACCGGCCCTTCCAAAATAACTTTTACAGTTCTTTGGGAATCACCGTCGTCTTGCCATTTTACCAAACTAATTTGCATGTTCTCTATTTCTATACCGATAATAGATTCCGGATGTACACAGCTACCACAATTAAACATAGGAATATCATTGGGTTCCGGAAATCGAGGTCTGTGTGTATGCCCAAAAATAACCGCTTGCTTATTATTCCTACTAATCCAATCTTTCATACGGCGTTCTACTTTAATTAGACTTTTGTAGTTCTTTGCCGGGCTGGTAGGGTCATTAACACCCAGTAATTGAAGGGGTTTCCATACATAGCGCACCATAAATCGGTTAAACCACCAAAAGAGGTAATTAGCGGTATCTGCTTGATGGCCGTGTAACAATAATAGGTTTTGATTAACTGTTCCAGTCTCTAGCACTATACTTTCGTAATAGCTCAAACCGGGCAAGACAGCCCCTAATAATTTTTTAACTCGAAAAGGATACATCATAGTCATATCGTGATTTCCAAACAACAAATACAGCCTATCGTGACGGTGAAACTCTTGTAATAGATCAAAAACAACTTGATGCGCCTTAATAATGGGTTTTATTTTTCTGTTCTCCCATAGCTCTAATCCATCGCCCAATTCTATATAAGTAAAACCCTCTATATAATAATGGTGTAGTGCTTCTTTATATATGCGCATATTATGGGTAAAGTCATCGGCGTAACTGTTGGTTCCTTTATGGATATCACTAAATAGAATATACTTAGTATCTATCGTAAGAGGAAGCCGTTTGGCTTTCTTAAGCGCGCTTTTTAGTAATTGATGTATCATAAGACGTAAAAGACAAAGTAAGTAAATTTTTTCCTATCATTAATAGTAGCATCTCTCTGTTTATGAGCAACACTACACAATTGTTTGTTGGAGTCGCCTTGTTATAATATTTATAAAAAACCAATAATATTAAAAAAAATACTAAATTTGCCATAATATTTTTAATAAAGAAAAAGAAATTAAATTATAACCAACTGAATAAAAGCAAATTAAAAAATTAAGGTATGAAATAATAAATTACGTACCCCTCCTCCTCCCCCACCTTTTTTTTGGTTAAAATTTGGTAGAGCTGTGCGCTGTC
>JANTFW010000045.1 GCA_024763245.1 Flavobacteriaceae bacterium
ATACTAGGTGACATGGGCGCACCACCTTCTATTACTTCGTTGATGCATTTGAACAAACTCTTAGCTTCAATTTCTTTTAAAAGATATCCATCTGCTCCTGCTTTGATTGCTTTAAAGATCAATTCATCATCATCAAAAACAGTGAGCATGATAATTTTAATTTGTGGATATTTCCTTTTAATGATTTCTGTTGCTGTAATACCATCCATTTCAGGCATTTGTATGTCCATTAGTATGATGTCAACATTAGGATCTTGTTCTAATTTACCAATCAGTTCTGCACCATTTACACCGCGAAATTTATATTTAATCTCTTCAAAAAAAGACAGTTTCTCTTGTACTGCTCTTGCTAAAAAGCTATTATCTTCGGCTATGGCTATTTTTATTTTCATTGGTTTCAAAATCTGATGTGCTCGTTTTTTGTATTCACTTTTTCATTTTCTACAAGTAAACTTTTAGGTTATCTTTAAACTATATACTATTTAGCATCTCTTTTTCACAAGTAACCTGTATAGTAGTTCCCAAGTTTAGCTTAGATGTTAACTCAAAATTACCACCTAATTCTTCTACACGTAATCGCATGTTTTCTAATCCATTTCCTTCTATTACAGCATCCTTATTAAAGCCTTTACCATTATCATGGATACTCAAAAGAAATTGATTGTCTTTTTGTTTAATGTGTATTTCAATTTGCTTTGCATTCGCATATTTCAAAGCATTATTCACCGCTTCTTGTATTACCCTAAAAAGGCTTATCCCTTTTATAGATGTGAAAGCAATTGGATCTTTAACTTTTACATTTAGACTAATATCAATATTATCATTTGATACTTTTGCTTTTTCAATAAATGATAAAATTCTAGTTTGAAAATCTTCCAAACTAATCTCATTGTGATTCATTGCCCAAATAGTATCACGTAATTGATGTATTGTAGCTCTAGTGAATGTACTGATGTGTGTTAATTTATTTTTTAAATCAGGATTTGATTCTTTGGTTAAAAATTTTAGGTTATCTATGGTAGATATTATAAATGATAATTGTGTGCCAATATTATCATGTAGATCTCTAGAGATACGTAAACGTTGTTCTTGCAGTTTGTTTTGAGTTTCAATTTCACGTAACGTGATCTTTAGTTTATTTTCTTTCACCAACTGTTTATTCTTTAATTTTTGTTGGTTATACAATAAATAAACCAAAGCTGATAAAAGGATTCCTAAACTAATTATGCCATAAATCTGATAATTTTTCTTTTGTATTAACAGTACTTTTTCGGCAATGTCAGCACGCTGTTCTAGTATTTTTCGTTCTTTATCTGCCGTTTTGTACTTTGTTTCCATTTCAGTAATTCCATCAGCAAAACGTTGGTCATAATTTTTTAAACTCAAACTATAAATAGAATCTGCGACACCATTTGCTTCTTTATAATTGTTCATTGCCACTAGCAAACGTTTCTTTTCTATAAAAGCATACAATAGGGTTGGTAGGTCATTTGCGTCACGATAAATATTTATGGCTTCTTCAACAAACAACAAAGCATTTTTATAATCTTTTTTTGCAGTATATGCATTTGCTTTTTTTATTAAAGCAAATCCATTTTGTGCGCTATTTGCATCTTTTTTTGCATAATAAATGGCACTATCTAACAATACAATTGCTTTTGAATACTGTTTGAGTTGAATATTACATTCTGCTAAAAGACTGTAATTAGAGGCTAATAAAGAATACTCTTTGTGCTTTTGGTTAAAAGCAATTGCCTTTTTAAAACTTGGGATAGCTTTTTTTACTAGAGCTTTCTCCTTATTAAGAATGCCAAACTCCAAGTCTACGACTCCAACATTGACCAATGCATTAGTTGCCATTTGGTTAGTAATATATTTTGGATTCGCAAGAATTTCTAACATTCCACTTTTGGCTAGTTCCCTTCTATTTACATAATAATTGCAAACAGCAATTTTATATTTACTCAAAAAATAGTTTGTAGAATCTTGCTGTAATTCAAAAAATTGAGAAGCTTTAAGCAGCTTTTGCATAGCATTATGATACTCACTTTTGCCTATCAGTAATGAGCCCTCAATTAAATCTCGTCTATAAAATTTTGAAGAATCTTTATGTGTAATTAAAAGTTTATTTATCTTTTCTAAATAAATAGCCGTAGAATCTAATTCTCTTTTTTTGTTGAATATTTTACACTTATTTTCATATTCAGCAAACAAATTTTCTTCATAGCTATCATGCTGCGCTGCTAATTTGATTACTAAAAAAATAGAGATGATAAAGAATAGATTCCATTTCATTTTCTAAAAATACTAAATTTTGATGATTTGAGTGATTTATAATTTCTAGGGTTTGTGTTGAGGATATTGAATAAACTAGTAGGGTTGATAGCAATTAAAAAGGCCTAATTACACTACCTCTAGGGTCGTTAACCAGACCTTTACCCCAAAAAAATACTATTTAATATATTTAAAAAATTCATGTAATGATTTATCCAAATATTGACCACTAGCATCTAAAACTCCTTTTTTATAAGTACTAGACTCACAAGGAATAGCTTGCATAATAGATTTTACCTGATCGGAAACACGAAACACTCTGATTGCACCGTAATTAGTTCCCCAAAGATCTTGACTTGCAGATTTTACCGCTTTATACTTTTTGTCTTCAAAAACATCTTTTATCACTATTCTCTTTTTAGGAATTACATTTAGAGTTGCCTGTTTTTTTAAGCTTTCTTTATAAGCAAATAGCGAAGATGTATTCATAAGGACTACCTTTGGCCCTAGAACTCCTTTTGTTTCCACACTTGTACTTTCAATAATACTTAACTCGGGTCTGGCAACTACTTTTGCAACTCCTCCAAAACTCTTAACTAAGGCTTTACTGCCTTGCGATTCGGCATCCTTCATAAATGGTATAATCATGTTTACTCTAGCGACAATAATTCCATCTAAATCTTTTGAAGTTCCCATTCCATTATCAAATATTGATTTTTTCTTTAGTTTTCCTTTCTCAGAAACCTTTTTGTTTAAAAACTTAAAGCCGGTTGGTGCTGTTGTAACGTAACCTGGAAATTGTGCTTTACTCGGCGTACCACCTTCTAACAATTGCCAATCTTTAAAACGTTCTGTTTTTGAAACCTCTTCTGCACTAACTATTATAAAACCTTTAGATTTTAGTTTAGATACATAGTCTGCATATAGTTTATCCGTAATTTCTTGCAAATCTTTTTCTGAAACACCTTGAACACCTAAAACTAATTGTGCTTTGGCGTTACTACGTAACCCACCGCCTGCTTCTCTACCACCTCTTGCAATTTCTACTTGATCATAAAGCATTTGGTAGTTAATAAAAAAATCTTGAATAAAGATTTTCTTTGGTGCTTCATTAAATTTTTTCATTCCGTAACTTGCTAAATTTCGCGTTTCTACTTTTTGAACTTGTTGTCCGAAAGATGTTGTAATAGTCACTAATGCAATTACAAAAATTGATAAAAATTGATTTTTCATTTGTTCTTTAATTTAAAATTATACCGGTTCAAAAAAACGAGATTTTACGATTATTTGCTATACGTAGAAATGCGTATTTTAGTTAAAAAGTATAACTATTAAATGTCTTTTTCTAGAATAAGTGTCCAGCCTTTTACTAAATGCTGTAAAGAAATAGCGTAGTAGGTATCGTATATTTGAAGTGTTAAACTATAACAATGAGTATTTCCTAAACCATCTTTAATAGTTAGTAAATGAGAACCGTTTTCAACTTTTATTTCAAAATTGCATTTCGTTAAATCATCAATATCATATACATAGGTTTTACTGTCAGCACCTTCTTTAATTTGCAGGTTTTGATCTTTGCTAAACGTCCATATGGTAGTATCATCGTCATAAAGATACCAAGTCCCTAGAATTTCTTTTTTAATCTTTTTTTCAATTTCTTGCCCAAAAGACCAGTTGGCAAAAAGTAGTAAACAGCCTATTAGAATTTTTGTTTTCATGATGTGGTCATTTTAATGTTTTTTCACTTCGATTCGACTCCTAAACCATTACAAACGTGGCAAGTCACGTTTGTAAATTTTCCTGTATTATTATAAGTAGTGTAGGATGACACCTCATTACCATTATCATCCTCATATACTTTTTTAATTTTGTAAACTATTTCACTTGAGAGTTCACCGGTACCGTTACAGACCGAACAAACTGCCATATTTTTATTGATCGTGTACTTCTTAGGATTACAGAGATTCCATTTTGTATAAGGGTTTCCGTTATATGAAATAAGTGAATTCGCTAAGTTTTTAGTGTGCAAATTATTATAATCGTATGTTGCAGGGACGAGTAATGGAAAAGTAACCACATTTGCACAGCCATTACCATCTAATTCATTAACATAATAGTGTTTATAATTATAGGTAATAAACTCACCAAGTGCTTTTTGAAGTTTTAATACACTTTCTTGATGGTTTTGATGTTGTACTCCCGTTATTTTGTCATTTAAAGCCGCGGTATATGGAATTTCATAAGTTATATCACAACCTTTACACTCGGTTCCTTTTAGGCTAATTGATTTTGATAAATCAGCTTTTATATTGTTATTGATGAAAACATCTAAAACATACTTTTTTGCTTCTTCTGTTGGTTTTATTACATATCTAATATTATCGTTTTTAGAAGCGTTAAAATGCAATTCAATACTTGTAAAAAGGTTTTCTTTATAGCCGTTTTCTACAAAAGATAAAATACTATAAGAGTAGGGTTTAAACACCCCTTTATAATAAAACAAAAGTCTATGTCTATCTTTCAATGCACTTGTAAATCGGTTTATGTTATAGTTTTTTAAATAAGAATACATTGGTAACTCACTTAAGTATCGTATTGAGGATAACAATATTCCATCACTTCTATTAATGTTTTTTTCGAGAGTTTCAATTAAATAATAGCATCCATCAACGGCTAGGTTGTTATTAAAATTAGCTTCGATGTACTCTGTTATACCCGCTGTTTTTTCGTTAAGAATATTAAAATTTCCTTTTTTTAACTCTCTTTCAAGTTGATCTTGGCTGATGGCATTTTCATAAAAATCACTCAACAAAAAAAGGCTTACTGGTTGATAACTAAAAATACCAGCTTCGCCGTTTAATTCACTATTCTTAAAATCCCCCAAAATATAAATATAACGGTACTTAAACCGCACATAAGCACCATCATTGATTTTTTTAACTAATAACGTAATTTTTTTTATCGATTTTTTTGTTTTACAATCTCCAAAAAGGCATTCGATTTTATCAACTTTCTTTATTTTTTTATGAAGCCCATTAAAATTTTTTAAATCCGTTTTAGAAATTTTGTTTTGTAATAGAATGCTATAATCAACTTGTGAAAAGGTTGTGTTAGCTAAAAGAAAGAATACCAGTATGCTAATTATTTTTTTCATTTTTCTCTGTCTTGAAATTAATACTAACAAGCCTAAAGACAAAGCCCCGAAAACTCTTATTATCATTGATTATGATAAATTTATGTGTTTGTATCGGGAATTTGTTATTGTCTAAAAATCCTAAATCAACATTGACCCCATTATTAGGAGTAGCTTCTTTATAAATTATATAGTCAGCATAAATCGGTCTAGCATTTAAAAGAAAACTAAATTTTTGCTTCTCTGTTGATTTATAATAGGGTATTTGTTTTTTTACCTGTTCAGACACATAAATAGAATCAAGGGCAAACTGTTCTGGAGAAAGTGTAAAATTAAATTTTTCATTTTGCAGTTGCGACAAATCTGCATCTAAAATACCAAAAAAAAAACTTGTTGCATTCTTTTTTATTAATTTTTTTCCTTTATACAATTCGTTCTCATAGCATAGAACCTGTAAATCGTTTTCTGTGTTTTTAAATTGATAACGAAGTGTGTCTAGTACTGATCTTTCTTTAATTTTACTGCCTAGACCTGTAGTTTTGTATAACTCCGCAACAACATAGTTAATCTGTGTTCCATCTTTTATTATATTGCGAATAGACAACTCAAAACTCTGTGCTATCATGGTGTTTATAGAAAGTAAAAAAACTAAAAAACTAATGCGCATAGAAGTATTTTTATAGGAATTTAAATGATTTAACTGAAGCCTTATTAATTACGTTTTTATCTTGATTCTCTATAGTATATTGATAAATATGATTGGCATTAAAGATCAAGTAATAATCCAAATCAAGATCATAGCTTTTGTTATAAATAACCAAGTGATAACCCACATTATCGTTGACTTTCCATTTTTCTATTGATTTTTGAACACCAATACTTTGTACAAATTTTTCTTTTGCATCATCTAACAATGCATTCCGTTTTGAATCGGGTAAAATATCGAAATCATTATCTAATCTATTTACTGCCATCATAAAAAAATTAGTAGAATCTTTAGAAACTATCTTAATTACATTTGCTTTATAAGTCACTATCTTATATTGATTTGGAAAATCAATCTTAAAAGCAAATTGTTTATTGCTATATGAAAAGTCTTGAGCTGAAATTTCTAAGAAAAAGAAACAAAGTATTGCGAATATTATTTTTGTCTTCATATTATTTGTTTATCATTACACCTCCGTTTTTCTTAATCTCATCTTGAACTTCTTTGGAGTTTATATATTTATTATAATCATTGAGCATATTTCTACTTGAAGTCTTAATACCATCACGAACATCTATTGGTAATTTTTCCATCATTATTGATAGAATATCGGTATCACTCTTACTCTTTAAAAGCATTGAAAAAACGAGATGTGGTTTTTGTTTATAAACGCGTACTACATAATTCGCAAGATTTTGAGCAAGTTCTTCAGTGGTGTAGGTCACTTTATCAAATTCAGCATATTTTTCATCATATAAAGCAGCCAAACATTTTGCATCTTCTTGACAATTAATAATATTTAAATTGGCTTGATAGTTAGCACTTGGTTTTTCTGTATAATTGGAATACGAAACAACTGGATGTAATACAAATGCTGGATTTTTAACAAAATCTTTCAAAATATATTTTTTAGCACCATCAGCATCATACACAACGACATCAATGCCATTTTGGGCATATTCAAGTTTACTGTAAGCAAAATTACTTGCGTTTTTTATCATTCCTGTTCTATTATCTTCAACTTTATACCAAAAAACATTGCTGCTTAAGGTTGTAACTGGGTAAAAGGTTTCTGGGTCTAAAGCTGTAAAATCTTTTAACAAATAAGTTCGATTATTTGTCTCATCATAAACTAGCTGGTCATTAAAAAATGTAGCCGCAATTTTTTTGGAAAGATCAACTATTCCGTTTTTATATATCCAAAAACTATTCTTTGTATTCTTTTTCCATACAAAACCATTTGGTATTTCTTCCTTTTTACCTTCTTTAGGATGTGTTTTTAAATATTCTTTATAACCCACCCCTTTTTGAAAAGAATCCATAATAACAGTATCGATATTTAATAACACATACCTAGGTTCGTTATTTAAAAAGATTACAATATCTTCATTATTAGTAGCATTTTTGAGCGTTGCTTTATTTCCTAAATATTTACCATTCAATATTAAAGTATAGGTGTTATCTTGATTTTTTAAAAAAGCTAATTCATTATTATTCGCGATAACATTTGCCTTATAAAAATCTTTTTGGATGGGTTTTGTTTTTACATCTTTTAATTGATAGAATCTATTTGTTAAAGAATCATTTAGATAGGAATGATTCCCAATAGTTATATAGAGGTTTGCTCGTGCGCTGATGTTTTTCCCATCAATAAAAAAACGGATTTGATCCTTAGATTCCCTAGAATAATACGCTCCTTTTTGAGGAGGTAATTTTGTTTTAAAAGGATTATTTTGGCTAATCTTATTTAGAAAATCTTGTGTAGTTGATGCTTTCTCATCGGTACTACCAGTTATTACTCCATTTTTATATGTCAGTTTACGCAGCCACATTTCTTGAACATCCTTATAATTCTCAGACTTCAAATCAGTAAAACCAAACTGTGTTGTATATTTGTATTTTGCAATCCAATTACCATATTGATCGAATACGTATTCGTAATAATTATGATTGTCTATGTTAAAATCAGCATCTGAATAATTGCCCTTTTCCTCAATAATTAACCCTTTTGAATTATACTTGTAATCACTCATTCCTATTGTACTAAATCGAGGAGCGTCAGCTGCCTTTTCACTTTGGCTTGCTTTTATAATATGTTGATTTTTGTCATACTCATAATTCCATAATTTATCAGTAGCATCATACTTCGTAGCTTTTTTTGATTTCTCAATGATATTGCCTAGAGCATTTGTTTTAAACGTGAGGATATTATACTTATGGCCATTAGAATCACTTATATCATATTTTTCAATACTTCTTTTTGAATCATTATAATTAATGCTGGTTGTTGTTTGATTTTTATGCTTTAACACCCAATCTACCTCAATTAATCTCCCTTTTTTATCAAATATATAGTTGTATTTTTCTGTAGGAACACCGTTTTGATCTAGGTATTCTTTTCTATCAAGAGTTTTATAATTATTACGATAAAAATAGCTACTATTAGTTGCTAACTTACTATCATCTGAGTAAAAAAATATAAAATTATTCAAGGTGAGTTTTTCTTTTTTAAATTGAAGATGGTAACTTTGATTCAAATCAAAGCCATCTGCCTCAAATTTTATTCTATAATTCATCTGATCACAGGCAACCACATTCTTGGCATTTTGAATACCGAAATCAGAGGCCTTATAATTATTATAATTCAGCTCTAAAATCTTGCTCTGTGAATGTGGGTTTTGAGCGGTAACACGAATAGTAATTAAGGCAAGAATAGTACTAGTAAGAATATAAATAGATCTCATTTATGTATAATTAAACGTTATCCAAAAATCAATTAAACGAGAAATAGAAGCAATACGCAGTTATACGTATTTTTTCGAAAATTACTATTTACCAGATTTAACCTTAGTTTTATATCCAAAAAAACTATTTTTACCCTATGGAACAAAGTTTAACACATATCATTTTAAACCTAATTGGCCTGATCTTAATCTTTAAATGGTTTAAGCATCAATATTATGATTACAAATTACTAAAGGGAAAATCGGCTTTTTTTCGTTTTAAACGATTTAAATCTATTTTATTGGCCCTTTTTATTATTGGTGTTCCGCTTGTAGTAATCAACTATACGGATATTGAGGTCATAAACCATATATCGCGTAATAATTTGGATAAAAACCACAAACTATATGCCTTATTCACCTCATTATTTATCAGCTTGCTGTGGCTTCGATATATACTAAAATTGGATATTTTTGATAAAGAAAAAAAACGTAATATTTTAGTGCTGTTTGTCCTCTCTATTTTTTTTACACTTCTGGCCGACATACCCTATACCTTTATTCATCTCTTAGGGTTTACCGAATCGCCAAACGCCACGGCCGGTTTTTTATATAGTGTTTTTGGAATTGGGCTAATTGAGGAAACTATTAAGTTTATTCCATTACTTATTATTTTACAAACGACCAAAGCCATAGACGAACCCTACGATTATATCCTTTATGCCTCTGTTTCTGCACTGGGTTTTGCTTTTGTAGAAAACACAATGTATTTAGATCGTTTTGGATTAGAAATAATTAGTGGCCGTGCTTTATATGCTACCGTAGCCCATATGGCTTTTAGCTCTATCATAGCATATGGTTTAATGCTCAACAAATATAAATTAAGCAAATCGAATCCAGTTCTGGTCTTTATCAGTTTCTATTTTCTAGCCATTTTTGCCCATGGTTTTTATGATTTTTGGTTAATCAATAAATCGGTTACACATTTGCAAGGTTTATCTACTTTTTTTCTACTAGTTTGTATTCATCTGTGGTTTAGCTTTAAAAATAATAGTATTAATGTTTCTACGTATTACGATGATTCTATTCCGTTAAATAATGATCATCTTAAGATGTATTTAACTACCGGCTTACTTTCTATTGTGATGTTTTCTTATGTATATATCGCATTTAAAACCAATAGTCAAGAAGCCAATACGTTCTTAATAGAATCTTTCTTTGTGTATGGATATCTTATTTTCTACATAACCGCAACCTTATCGCGGTATAATTTGATTCAAGGGGTATTACAACCCATAACAGTACGTATTAAAAACATTATTCCAAAGAAAAAGAAATTATGAACATAGAGTCCTTTAGAGCCTACTGTCTGTCCAAAAAAGCAGTTACAGAATCTTTTCCGTTTGACGAATCTACCTTAGTTTTTAAGGTCGCGAACAAAATGTTTGCTTTAACTTCTTTAGAAAGTATTGAACTCCGAATAAATTTAAAATGTGATCCGGAGTATGCACTTGAATTGCGCGAACAGTACCCAAACATTATTCCGGGTTACCATATGAATAAAAAGCATTGGAATACGGTTATTTACACAGGTCATATGAGACGTGAACTCTTACAATCACTTATCGACCACTCCTATAATCTGGTTGTAAACTCGTTGACAAAAAAAGTACGTTTAGAGGCAAAACTATAATTATTGTATTGGTAAATCAATAATTACCTTAGTCCCAAAACCTTTATCTTCTTCTATATCAATAAATTTTAAATGGTGTTTGTTTTCAAAATTTTTGGAAAAAATAGCCAATCGTTCAGATGTTAATTTAATACCTATGGACTCTTTTTTATGAAGTTTATTATCCTTTAATAGCATTGCCTTTTTACGTCCAATACCATTATCAATAATGTGGATTTTAATAAATTTTGAGGATTCTTTAGTCACTTTGACTGTTAATTCTTTAGCACCTCTTTTAGAAGATAAACCATGCCAAATTGCATTTTCAATAAAAGGCTGTAAAAGTAATGGCGGTATCTTAATTGTACTTAGATTTAACCCTTCATCAATCTCAATTTTGAATTGAATACTATTTTTAAAACGAATATTTTCGATATTTACATATAATTCTACTGTCTCTAACTCTTCTTGTAAAGAGACTTCTTTCTCTCGAGATGCAGAGAGTATCTTACGGACAAGTTTAGAAAATTTATTAAGATAATAAACCGCATTTTCTTTATCATTTTTAATGATATATAATTTTATCGAATTGAGAGAATTAAAAATAAAATGAGGATTCATCTGACTTTGAAGTGAACTAATTTTTAGTTCCGACATCTCTTTTTCAAAAGCAATTTCAATTTTTTTTATCCGATCTTCTTCTGCTTTTTTATGTAATAATACAACTTCTTTTGTTTTTTCGGCCACCTTCTCCTTTAAATGATCCGCTAGTTTGTTTTTTAATTTTTGGTTTTCCCGAAGTTGTTTTATTAACTCTCTTTGTGAGGCATCACGTTCTTTAAAAACCAGCTTTTGCTTAATGACCAAGCCGATAGAAAAAAAGATATTTTCAATAAAAACACCTATATAAAATATACCCCAGCCCAAGGCTATATATTTATTTGAAATCATAGTGGTTACTAAAGCTATGATTGAAAAAACTGTAAATGAAAAAGCACCCCATAGAATATAATTTCGAATAGGTGAATCCATAGAAAAAAGATATCTAAAAACCACAATACTCAAACCCGATAATACAGGTACAGCAACATATAAAAACCCATTGCCAACCCAATTCGCTTTAGTAAATAGGTCTATTACCAGAAGAACGATCAACAGCATAAGCATCGCACCTACAATTTGTTTCAATATGCGTGCTTTATTTTTATTAAATAGGGCTTGTCCACCAAAGTTGATTACAAAAATAAAATAAGCACTATTATATAGCCACTCCAAGGTATGATGTATTGAATTTCCCAATCTAAGTTCAGTTCCAAATTTTAAATTGTGATAAATATCAAAATTTATAAAAAGTTGATCGGAAAGTATAACAAAGATATAAAGTGCATACCACAAGTAAGAACGATCTTTATAATTTAAGTAGAATACTAGATTCTGTATAAAAATTACAAGTAATATCCCTATAAATAGTGCCGCAATAAAACCAATTTGATTTGCTACTAGTATTTTATTTATCCAATCAATCAACATAAATAGTAAGGAATTTATAAACTTTCTATTATATGTTGAAGTCTTGTTCTATTAGCCCGTGATACAGGAATACTCTTTCCGTTTTCCAGCACCAAATAATAACCTTCATTCTTGACATATTCTGTGATATAGTTACTATTGACAAGATAGGATTGATGGACTCTAATCATCGTTTTACAATCAAAAAGTAATTCGGTATCTTTTAATTTTTTTGAAAGTAAATAATCCTTTTTGTCTTTGGTAAAAACGGTAGTATAATTTCCATCAGATTTGCAATAATATACATCACTTACTCTAATAAAAACTGTTTTTCCTTGTAGTGGTAATGCAATTTTTTTGTCAAGGTCTCCTTTGTGATACATTTTAGCAAACATTTTTTGAAGCTCACTACCCAAGGTTGTATTGTCTTTATTTATTTTGATTTTTTGAGCTACTTTCACTAAATCATCGGTGTCAATTGGTTTCAATAAATAATCTATGGCGCTCTCTTTAAAGGCTTGTATCGCATAATTATCATAAGCTGTAGTAATGATTAAATCAAATTCACGGTATTTAAGCTGTGAGAGCAATTGAAATCCGTCCATCTCAGGCATCTCAATATCTAAAAAAACACAATCCGGTTTTAAATAATTAATAGCAGAAACGGCTTCTGTCGGGTTGGTAAAAGTATCTACAATCTTTATCTCGGGAATAAATCTATTAATCTCCCAAGCAAGACTTTCAAGAGCATCTTGTTCATCGTCAATTAATATGGCAGTAATCATTCGTTTTCGTTTTGTAAAACGGTAAAGTTACTATTCTATTTTAAAACAGCGACTTCCTTCAACAAACTTAAACACAAGTCATTTATTTTACGACCTAATAGCTGTATATTTGGAAATACGCCTAGAGATAGCATCAATTTATATCATTTTAACGACCAAATATATATTTGTTGAGGTCAATTTTACATTTTGTGTTAATTCATCATAATATCATTTTACATTTGCTTAAAATTTTTTGGGGGTAATAAAATTGCTATGAAAAGATAAGTTACTTCAAAAAAAAGGGGAGAATTATGAAAAAAATTATTATTCTAAGCATTGCTTTAATTAGTAATCTGTACACATTTGCATCGGATATTAAAGACGCCAATCTGGAAAAGAGATTAATCTATTTGGGTATTGACACGAATGGATTGAATGGAAAGATTAATCCGGCAGAAGCTTCTAGAGTGCTTGATCTGGATTTGCAAAACGCCAATATTACCAACTTATCGGGAATTGAAGCATTTATTAATGTAACCAGCCTAAATATATCTGACAACTACATTGTGGGTTCTATTGATCTTTCGGCAAATAAACACTTGGCTTATTTGTTCTGTAGCAATAATCAAATAACACACATTAACCTAGCTAATAACACCAAACTCATTACGCTTACTTGTAGTTACAATCAAATTTCATCATTAGATTTATCACACAATCCATCCTTGATTTCTGTAGATTGTACTCATAATAATTTGAAAAAGATTAACCTTCAACACAATAAGGACTTGGTAGTTTTGGATGTTTCTTACAACCTTTTAGACCAATTAGACACCACAAACAATAAGCTATTATCTACGCTTTATCTTTCTGCAAATTCAATAAAAAAAATAGATTTAAGTAATAATACCGCGCTTACACTCCTAAAGTGTGATTTTAATAAGCTTAAAAAATTAGCTATAACTCCATTAAAAGAATTAGCAAGTCTGGTCTGTTTTAAAAATAATATCAAAAAAATAGATATCACCCACAACACTTCATTACTCAATATTGAGTGTGATCCAAAAACAAAAACCATGTTTCAGTAATAGTGTTACTAAGAAGCAGCCTTCAATTTTTTTAAGGTTGTTCTGGATAATTTCCTTGAAGCGTATTCTTTAGTAATTTCTAATTTCTTTGTATCAGAACTAGGCATTTCGAACATAGCATCGGTAAGAATCGATTCGCATAAAGAACGTAAGCCTCTGGCTCCCAATTTATAAGCCACTGCTTTATCTACAATAAAATCAAGAGCTTCGTCGGTAAAGATAAGTTCAATATCATCTATCTCAAACAGTTTTTTATATTGCTTGGTTATCGCATTTTTGGGTTCGGTCAAGATAGCTCGTAAGGTTTTAGCATCTAACGGATTCATATAGCTTAATACCGGTAAACGTCCAATAATTTCAGGAATTAAGCCAAACTCTCTTAAATCCTTTGGAATAATATATTGTAAGATATTCTCTTTATCTATTGCCTCACCACTTTTTAAAGCATTATAACCTACTGCCTGCATATTTAACCGTTTGGTAATAGCTTTTTCGATTCCTGAAAAAGCACCCCCGGCAATAAATAAAATATCCTTTGTGTTGACCTCTACAAATTTTTGTTCGGGGTGTTTTCTTCCTCCTTTAGGCGGAACGTTTACTACAGTACCTTCTAATAATTTTAATAAAGCTTGTTGCACCCCTTCGCCACTCACATCACGGGTAATAGAAGGATTATCTCCCTTACGGGCAATTTTATCTATCTCATCGATAAAAACAACACCCATTTCGGCTTTTGCTACATCGTAATCTGCGGCTTGTAATAATCGAGTTAAGATGGTCTCGACATCTTCACCCACATAGCCGGCCTGCGTTAATACTGTTGCATCTACAATAGCAAATGGAACGCTAAGCATGCGTGCAATGGTACGTGCTATTAAGGTTTTACCGGTACCGGTCTCCCCAACTAAAATAATGTTAGATTTTTCGATTTCTACATCATTATCATCATTGGTTTCTTGCATTAAGCGTTTGTAATGATTATAAACGGCTACTGACATTGCTTTTTTCGTAGCTTCTTGCCCAATCATATATTGGTCGAGGAAGGCTTTAATTTCCTTAGGTTTTTTGATGTCGAAGTTAAGATTCGATTTTTCATTTAACCCCAATTCCGAGGCTTCTTCCAACACTATCTCATGTGCTTGTTCGATACAGCGATCACAAATATGCGCATCTAATCCGGCAATAAGAACATTGGTTTCTGCCTTATCCCTTCCACAAAATGAACACTGTACACTTTCTTTTTTGGCCATCTTCTCTAGCTAATTTTAAGAATGTAATAATATTTCATCAATCATGCCGTATTCTTTAGCTTCTGCAGCTTTCATCCAATAATCTCGATCAGAGTCTGCTTCTACTTTTTTAAACTTCTGACCGGAATGTTTGGCTATTATTTCGTAGAGTTCTTTTTTTAATTTTAAAATTTCTCTAGCCGTAATTTCTATATCACTTGCTTGTCCTTGTGCACCACCCATTGGCTGATGGATCATAATACGAGAGTGGGGTAAGGCCGAGCGTTTTCCCTTGGTGCCGGCTACCATTAATACGGCACCCATTGATGCTGCCATTCCGGTACAAATAGTGGCTACATCGGGCTGAATAAATTGCATCGTATCGTAAATACCCAGACCTGCATATACACTTCCTCCGGGTGTATTCATATAGATAGATATATCTTTTGACGAATCTACGCTAGACAAAAACAATAATTGTGCTTGAATAATATTAGCCACTTGATCATCAATGGCTGTCCCCAAAAAAATGATTCTATCCATCATTAAACGAGAAAAAACATCCATTTGAGCGACATTTAACTGGCGTTCTTCAATAATATAGGGAGTAACACTACTTACGAGTTTATCGTAATGCATACTGCTAATTCCATGGTGCTTTGTTGCAAATTTCTTAAATTCCTTTCCGTAATCCATATGATTAATATTTTGATGTTTTGCAAAGATACGAAGTTAAAATGTAATTATTCTATAAAATCCTTGAATGCAAAATTTTGAAAGAATGAATCCTGAGTCTGATCTTCTACTGTCCAGCCTACTAATTGAGTTACCTGAAACAAGTTTTGAAGTGTTTGTAATAACTGCTGATGTGCTTGTTCTTTAACTTTGGCAACAGCCACTTGATTTACTAATTTATCAATACTAGATTCTTGTATTGTATTGAGGTCATCTTTAGAAAAAGTATTCCACATACTCTGTTGTAAATCGTAGTATTGAAATTTGGGCGTAATGCTGACTTCTGCTTTTGGAATCTTTTTAATTAATACCTTTCTATGTACACTGTCAATTACTACTTGCATCTGTTGTAAATCGTAGGATACCTGTACTTTGGCTTCAACGAGAAGGATGGCTCTCTTTTGGAACTCAAGGGTTTCAAAAAAATATTTATCGGCATCCTGGTAGTTGTATACTTCGGAAAAAAAAGCTTCTTTAACTACCAGTTTTTGAACATTTTTAATTCCATTGGTTATCAAACTTATCTGCTCAGATTGGTAGTTTTTCTCCGTTCTCCACAACAACAATAAACCAATAATTAAGCCGGCTAAAAAAAGGAATGCATATGTGAAAATCCGTTTCAAAGTAGTTGTTTTTTATCCAGAATATCTTCTAAATATTGGTCCGTAACCTTTTGGGTTCTTTGGGAAAAACTTTTTTATTAAATAATATAAGAAGGGCAACACCAATAGTTATGGCCGAATCGGCTACATTAAAAATGGCATTAAAAAAAGTAAAGGGCCTACCGCCTAAATATGGGAGCCAATCAGGAAAATACCCATGCCAAATAGGAAAATAAAACATATCTACTACTTTTCCGTGAAAAAGACTACCGTAGGGTTCGTCAGCAAATAAGGTAGCTACTTTATGCTGTGGATCATCAAAAATTAATCCATAAAATAGGGAATCAATAATATTACCAAAAGCACCTGCTAGGATTAGGGAAATCGCAACAATTAAAACAGTGTGTTTTTGTTCTTTAACTGCTTTGTAAAGCCAATAAACAATACCGGTTACCGCAAACAATCTAAAAATTGTTAATAGTAATTTTCCGGTACGCCCACCAAACTCGGTACCCCAAGCCATACCGTTATTTTGTACAAAATAAATTTGAAACCAATTCCAACCCATTACAGAAACACTCTCTGAGATTACAAAGTGTGTTTTGATATATATTTTAGATATTTGATCAATTAGTAATACTAAAAATACAATAAGAGCTGCTTTTTTCAAATTGGTATAGTAAAATAGTGATTGTGGTAAATTATAGGAATACGTGCGAATCTTTTACAATCTCGACTGTCTATTTTTTGCCTCTATACTTAAAGTGGCATGAGGCACCAATTTTAAGCGTTCTTTATTAATTAATTTACCGGTAACACGGCATACACCATAGGTCTTATTTTCTATTCTCAATAAGGCATTTTTTAAATCTCTAATAAATTTCTCTTGGCGAATAGCTAATTGCACATTGGCTTCTTTAGACATAGTCTTAGAACCTTCTTCAAAGGATTTAAAAGTAGGCGAGGTATCATTTGTACCATTATCACTATCGTTCTTATATGCACTTTGTAATAAGGCTAAATCTTTTTCGGCCTGTTTAATCTTTTGTTCTATTATCGCTCTAAATTCCGCCAGATCTTTCTCTGAATAACTTACTTTAGGTTCTTTCATTGCTCTGCTACCTTTCCTAAAGTGGAAAGGATTTTTTATTAATTAAATTTTTGTTATCTGCATCTCCGCTTGTACTTGATCAAAGACAATTTCTATACCATCTTTAACGCTCTTTGCAAATATAATATTATCTGCCAAAGTTTCTGCTTTAATATGCGCTTTATTTGTTGCTACTGCTTGTTCTAACAACTCATTATCCGTAAAATAAACGGTAATACGATCGGTCACTTCCAATCCGGAATTTTTTCTGTGATTTTGTATTCTGTTAATCAGTTCACGAGCCACGCCTTCTTCTTTTAAACTTTCGGTAATAGTTACATCTAGGGCAACCGTTGTATTGTCTTGATTGGCTACAAGCCAGCCGTCAATATCCTTAGTGGTTATTTCAACCTCATCCAATTGAAGGGGTATCTCTTGATTATTTACCGTAATTATATGGGATTGATTACGTTCGAATGCCGAAATATCCTCTTGAGATAATTGCATGATTACTCCTGCAACTGATTTCATATCTTTACCGAAACGTGGTCCTAAAACTTTAAAATTGGGCTTAATTTGTTTTACCAAAATATCGGAAGCATCATCGAGTAATTGTATTTCTTTAACATTGACTTCTGCTTTAATTAAATCTTGCACAGCTTCGATTTGTTCCCTTTCGGCTTGATTTCGTACCGGAATCATAATTCGCTGTAAAGGTTGACGCACTTTTATTTTCTCTTTTTGACGTAGTGATAAGGTCATAGAAGCTATCAATTGTGCTTTTTCCATTTTTTTCTCCAACACAGTATCTATACAAGACACATCATACTTAGGAAAATCGGTTAAATGTACCGAACTAACAAGATTTGAATTTGTAACGGCTGTCAAATCCTTGTATAATCTATCCATAAAGAAAGGAGCAATCGGTGAGGCTAATTTTGATACAGTTAACATACATGTATACAAAGTCTGATAAGCGGCAATTTTATCTTGAGCATAGTCTCCTTTCCAAAAACGCCTTCTACTTA
>JANTFW010000046.1 GCA_024763245.1 Flavobacteriaceae bacterium
TTACCTTCTGCCACAATTTCTCCCCCAAAGCTTCCTGCTTCAGGACCTATATCAATAATGTAATCGGCTTCGCGCATTATCTCTTCGTCGTGTTCTACAACAATAACCGTATTGCCCAAATCTCGTAAATTTTTTAATACTTTAATAAGACGTTCCGTATCTTTGCTGTGCAGGCCAATACTGGGTTCGTCTAAAATATACATAGACCCTACCAAACTACTCCCTAATGAAGTGGCTAAATTAATACGTTGACTTTCTCCACCCGATAAGGTATTTGAATTTCTGTTTAAAGTAAGATAACCAAGCCCTACATCGATCAGAAAAGCAATTCGAGTATTTATTTCAATAAGGATTCGTTTTGAAATTTCCTTTTCATATTTATTCAGGCGTAAATTATTAAAGAACAGGGCTAATTTATCAATAGTTAAATCAACCAATTCTGTGATGCTTTTTTTATTAATTTTTACATATTCGGCCTCGGGCTTAAGTCTTTTGCCAAAACAACTATGGCATTTTGTCTTTCCTCTGTATCGGGAGAGCATCACCCTGTTTTGTATCTTATAACTTTTAGCTTCTAGTTTATTAAAAAAGTGATTTAACCCTTCAAAATCTTTGGTTCCTTTCCAAATGAGTTCTCTTTGTTTATCCGTTAACTGATACCAGGGCTTGTGAATGGAAATACCATATTTTTGCGCGTGAGTAAATAAAGGCTGTTTATACGAATTATATTTATCAGTTCGCCAAGGCATAATACAGTTTTCGTATAGAGACAAAGCAGTGTTTGGTATAACCAAATAATCATCAATACCAATTACATTACCATAGCCATTACAAGCCGGACAGGCGCCATAAGGGTTGTTGAAACTAAAGAGATGTACATTGGGTTCGTTAAATTGTATCCCGTCTAACTCAAATTTATTACTAAATTGTTTTTGTTTATTGCTCGCCAATTCTTGGACAATACATACTCCGTTTCCTTCAAAAAAAGCCAACTGAATCGCATCATTTAAACGATGATAAAAATCTTCAGAATTTTTTACAATTATACGTTGAATTACAAGTTGGATTTCTGATTTTTCTAATTTTGAAACCTCAGAAATACGTTTTATTTGACCATCGACTAAGATTCGTGCATAGCCCTGTTGCGAAAGGATCTTTAGTACGGTTGATGCATCTTTTTCCTTATCAATTGTAATAGGAGAGAGTAACATTAGTTTGCTTCCCCCTTCAAATGTTTTTACATAATCACTAACATCTGCAATTTGATGTTTTGTTACTTCTTTATTAGAAATGGGGGAGTATGTACGACCGATTCGAGCATACAATAGTTTGATATAATCGTAAATTTCAGTACTTGTACCTACTGTTGATCGAGAATTGGCAGTATTTACTTTTTGTTCTATAGCAATTGCCGGAGAAATACCTTTGATATAATCTACCTTAGGTTTGTGTAATTTCCCTAAAAATTGACGCGCATAAGAAGATAGGCTCTCCACATAACGACGTTGACCTTCGGCATACAAGGTGTCAAATGCCAAACTGGATTTACCCGATCCTGACAATCCTGTAATGACAACCAGTTTGTTTCTGGGTATAGCTATATCAATCTTTTTGAGATTGTGCATTTGAGCCCCCTTAATAAGGATATGTGTTTTTGAACTTAGTTTTGAAAAAGGCTTTGTCATTTTAGCGAGTTAATCGACAAAAATAAACTATTTCGTTAAATAATTAAGGATACTGATGACGAAGTGCATTACAGCTGATGTTCCCAATAAAAAAAGGTGCCGCGAATACTCACAACACCTTTTATTATATAGCAGTAAATCTATTCTAATCTACCTTGCTAAAAGAATAATTTATTCCAAACATAAGTTGATTGGGTCTGTTGTCCAACGTAAAATTTTCATTCACAAACTCTAGGCTATTGTTAGACAAGGCTTTATCCCAACGTAAATCAAGAGAAAGACGTTTAAATTCAAGTCCAAATCCCAGGTGTAATCCTAAGGTAAAATCATTGGCAGTGATTTCTGCAGTGCGCAAAGAAAAATCTTCATCCATAATGTATTGAAAATCGGGGCCTCCAAAAACATAAACCGGTCCAAAGACTTTCATCCCTACAAGAACAGGTACATCTATTTTTTTGGTGACCATACTGTAGTTGGGTGTTCCAGTATAGGTGTTTTCAAATTGGGTATAAAGTAATTCTCCTTTCAAAAATAGGTCAGAGTAGTTAAGTTTATACCATACACCTGCATGAAATCCGGTTTTGCTTTCAGCACCGTGAATCACATCGTCGGCGGCATCGTTTAATTCGTTTAAATTGGTCAAATCACCACTAAAGTTATAGTTTACTCCGGCTTTTATGCCAAATTGAGAACCTTGTGCGTAGCTAAAGCTTGTTGTTGAAATAACGAGGATTAAAAGAAGTTTTTTCATAATGAATTAAATGTTTATATGTATGTAACGAGAATAATTAGTTATTATTCTATTTTATATTTACTTCAAAAAATATACCATTTTCAATTCGACCTATTAAACGATCTTCAGGGTTCACTTTCCCCACGCCTGCCGGTGTTCCTGTAAAGATGATATCACCTATTTTTAACGTCATAAATTGTGAGACATAACTGATTAGTTCATCAATTTTCCACAGCATGGCTTTTGTATTGCCTTCTTGAACAAGCGTTTCATTCTTTTGCAGGCTAAAAGAGATGTTATTTAAGTCATTGAATAATTCCTTAGGAACAAATTTACCGATTACAGCACTTCCATCAAATCCTTTTGCCTTTTCCCAAGGGAGGCCTTTTGCTTTGAGTTTTGCTTGTAGATCTCTGGCGGTAAAGTCAATGCCAAGTCCAATCTCATCATAGTATTTATGTGCAAATTTTGTAGCAATGTGCTTCCCTAAACGATTTATTTTTACTAAAATTTCTACTTCGTAATGAATTTCGTCCGAAAAAGCAGGAATATAGAAAGGATGATTTTTGGGTAGAACAGCCGAATCCGGTTTTAAAAAAAGCACGGGATCTTTCGGTCTTTCATTTGCTAATTCTTCAATGTGTTGGGCATAATTTCTACCGATACAGATAAGTTTCATAAAAAAATTGTCTTATTTATTAACCATATTTTTACCCAGTGCTTTTTCTTGTTTTTTCTCAATAATTTTGGCAATTAGAATACTAATTTCATAGAGAATAATAATAGGAATGGTTACAATGATTTGGCTGAGCACATCCGGAGGTGTAATGATAGCTGATAAAATTAATACAATTACAATTGCATGTTTTCGATAGGTTCTCAAAAACTCGGCACTGACAAGTCCTATTTTAGCCAAAAAGTAAATTATAACCGGTAATTCAAACATCAATCCCGAAGCTAGAACCGAAGTTTTAACAATAGAGATATAAGAACCTATTTGAAAATTTCTGTGAATAGAATCACTGATTCTATAATTACCAAAGAATTTAACAGAAAGAGGCGTGATTACATAATATCCAAAGAGTACACCTAAAAAGAACAGTAAGGAAGAAATAATGATAAACCAAACGGCATTCTTACGTTCTTTATCATAAAGTCCGGGGCTTATAAATCGCCAAAACTCCCACAATATGTATGGAAAAGCAATAATTATTCCTGCCGTGATGGCTACCCATAGATGTATAGAAAATTGTTCCGACATCCCCAAACTTTGCAAGGTAAATTCTAACTCCTTGATATGTAATAGGCGGTAGGTAATAAAATCTATTTTGGAAGGAGCTAATAGAATCTTATCAAAAATTATATGTTTAAATAAGAAAGCAACGACAGCGAGTATAATAACCGCTATACTAGAACGAATTAAATGCCATCTTAATACTTCAAGGTGGTCTAAAAAAGACATTTCTTTGCGTGTATTTCCCATTATAATATACCTTCTTTAAGTAAATCGTGTAGATGAACAACTCCTGCATATTGAGTATCACTTACTACCAAAAGTTGGGTTATATTACACTGTTCCATTTGTTGTAATGCCACAACAGCTAGTTCTTCTTGGGCGATGGTTTTTGGGTGGCTACTCATTATATCTTTTGCCTTTATTTGTTCTATATTAATGTGTGTTTCAAGCATACGACGCAAGTCTCCATCTGTTATTATTCCAACAATCTTATCCTCTTCAACTACAGCGGTCATACCGAGCCTTTTAGATGAAATTTCGATGATAACCTTTTTAATATCCGTATGAGGTGATACTATTGGTTTGTCTTTTTCTTGCATAATATCCTTTACACGTAAGTACAGTTTTTTACCTAAGGCACCACCTGGATGATATTTAGCAAAATCATCACTCGTAAAATGTCGGAGTTGTAATAGCGCTACGGCCAGTGCATCTCCCAAAACCAGTTGTGCAGTAGTACTGCTTGTCGGAGCCAGATTATTGGGACAAGCTTCTTTTTCAACAAAAGAATTAATAAAAAAATCGGCCTGTTGTTTTAAATAGGAATCCGAATTTCCCGTTAATCCGATAATCTTGTTGCCATAATTCTTAATCAAGGGTAATAACACTTTGATCTCCGGGGTATTCCCACTTTTAGAAATACATAACACCGTATCGTCTTTTTGAATATTTCCAAGATCTCCATGAATAGCATCTGCAGCATGCATAAACACAGCCGGCGTTCCAGTAGAATTAAGTGTGGCTACAATTTTAGTTGCAATATTGGCACTTTTACCAATACCTGTCACAATTACACGACCTTTTGATTGAAGGATATATTTAACAGCATCTACAAAGTCCTGATCCAATAATTGCTCTAAATGCGCCACTGCTTTACGTTCAATTTGAATAGTTTGTTTGGCAATATCCAGTATGTTTTTATCTTCTTTAGTAAAGGCCATTCAAGAGGAATTAAGAATTATTGTTTTAATAAATGATGTTAAAATAAAAATTGTTTAAAATAGAATGTTGTGCTATTAAAAATATTTTTGCTAAATTCGTGGATAGTAATTCGCACGATGGTATTATTTATATCAAGTGCAAAAATATTTAAAAAATTTGACACAGCACATAAATGCAGAACACTAAGATTGATTTACACCTTGCATTAAAAAAATATTTTGGTTTTGATAACTTTCTAGGATTGCAAGAAGAAGTTATTGAAAGCGTATTAGAAAATAAGAACACCTTTGTTATTATGCCTACAGGTGGTGGGAAATCGCTTTGTTATCAGCTTCCGGCTTTAATTAAAGAAGGCACTGCAATCGTTGTTTCCCCTTTAATTGCCTTAATGAAGAACCAGGTCGATGCTATACGAGGAGTATCTGAACATCGTGGTGTAGCTCATGTATTAAATTCGTCCTTAAACAAAGGGGAAATTCGTCAAGTAATGAGCGATATTGAGAATGGTGTCACCAAATTATTGTATGTTGCTCCGGAATCCCTTGCAAAACAAGATTATACAGACTTTCTAAAAAAACAAAATATTTCTTTTGTAGCCGTTGACGAAGCCCATTGTATCTCAGAATGGGGTCACGATTTTAGACCGGAATACAGGAATCTTAGAAATATTATTAATGAAATTGATGACGTCCCTATTATAGGATTAACTGCTACGGCTACAGAAAAGGTTCAGGAAGACATTTTAAAAACTTTACGAATGTCTGATGCCAATACCTTTAAAGCTTCATTCAATAGACCCAATTTATTTTATGATGTACGCCCCAAAACAAAGGACGTGCAAAAAGACATTATTCGGTTTGTGAAACAATATCAAGGCAAATCAGGAATTATTTATTGTTTGAGTAGAAAAAAAGTCGAAGAAGTAGCACAAGTCTTACAGGTAAATGGTATTAAAGCAGTACCGTATCATGCCGGATTAGATGCAAAAACCAGAGCTAGACACCAAGATATGTTTTTAATGGAAGATGTTGATGTAGTGGTGGCTACAATAGCTTTTGGTATGGGGATTGATAAACCCGATGTGCGTTTTGTAATTCATCACGATATCCCTAAGAGTTTGGAAAGTTACTACCAAGAGACCGGACGTGCAGGAAGGGATGGCGGTGAAGGATATTGCCTTGCCTATTACTCCTATGATGATATTGAAAAATTAGAAAAATTTTTATCAGGGAAACCGGTTGCCGAACAAGAAATTGGTCATGCCTTATTACAAGAAGTAATAGGATATGCCGAAACTTCAATGAGTAGAAGGAAATATTTACTGCATTATTTTGGTGAAGAATTTGATGAAACTAATGGATTGGGAGCGGATATGGATGATAATATGCGTAATCCTAAACAAAAGCACGAAGCAAAAGATAGCGTACAATTATTGTTAGAAGTCGTAAGGGATACCAATCAGACCTATAAAGCAAAGAACATTGTCAACACACTAGTAGGCAAATCTAATGCGATGCTTAAATCGCACAAAATAGATCAAAAAGATTTTTTTGGTAAAGGAGCCTCTCAAACCCCTTTATATTGGATGGCACTAATTCGTCAAGTATTGGTTGCCGGTTATTTAAAAAAGGAAATCGAACAATATGGTGTGCTTAAATTAACCCCTAGAGCTAATACCTTTATTGAAAATCCCATTTCTTTTATGATGACAGAAGATCATGTGTATGATGAAGGAGATGATTCAGGTATCATCACCATTACAAAAGGAGGAGGCGGAGCCGCTGATGAAAAATTATTGAAGATGTTGAAGGAATTACAGAAAAAAGTAGCTAAAAAACACAATGTACCTCCCTATGCTGTTTTTCAAGAGCCTTCCCTAGAAGATATGGTACTTAAATACCCGATAAATTTGGAAGAATTATCGAAAGTTTATGGTGTAGGCGAGGGTAAGGCAAAGAAATATGGGAAAGAATTTGTTTCTCTTATTGCCAACTATGTTAAAGAGAATGATATATTACGTCCGGATGATCTTATTGTTAAGAGTACTGGTACCAATTCTGCACTAAAGTTATTTATTATTCAGAATACGGATCGAAAAATTCCTTTAGAAGACATCGCCAAATCAAAGGGCTTGAATATTGATGAACTTATTAAGGAAATGCAACGAATTGTATATTCAGGAACAAAATTAAAAATTGATTATGCCATAGATGAAATTCTAGACGAAGATCAACAAGAAGAAATTTTTGATTACTTTTTAGAATCAGAAACGGATAAGATTCAGGATGCTATGGAGGAATTTGACGGCGATTATGAAGAAGAAGAATTGCGTTTAATGCGTATTAAATTTTTAAGTGAGGTTGCCAATTAGTGCTTTAGAATTTCTGTATAACAAGAAACCCCCAACAAAAAAGTGCTTGCCAGAGGTTTCATACCCAAAAAAAATTAGGTTGTATATTGTAACTACAATATGGTAGTAAAATTTGTGCAAAAGTACAAAAAATATAAGTTTTAATAGTTAATTTTTAAAAATATTAATTTAAAACCTTCCCTTAAAATAATAGGAGTGATTTATACAGCTACATCGTATTCCCGTAAAGCATCATTTAAAGATGTTTTTTTGTCTGTACTCTCTTTTCGCTTACCGATGATTAATGCACAAGGTACATTGTAGGTGCCGGACGTAAATTTTTTAGGATAACTGCCCGGTATAACCACACTTCTTGCTGGCACTAAGCCTTTGTATATCACAGGTTCGGGTTGGGTTACATCAATTATTTTTGTACTGCCTGTAAGGACAACATTGGCTCCCAAAACGGCCTCTTTTTCAACTCGAACCCCTTCAACTACAATACAACGTGAACCAATAAATGCATTATCTTCAATAATTACCGGTGCGGCTTGTAAAGGTTCTAAAACACCTCCAATTCCTACACCACCACTTAAATGTACATTTTTGCCAATTTGAGCACAACTCCCTACGGTTGCCCATGTGTCAACCATAGTACCACTATCTACATAAGCCCCAATATTTACATAACTGGGCATTAAAATCGTACCGGGAGCAATATAAGCACCATGTCTGGCAACCGCATGGGGTACTACCCTTACTTCTTTTTCTTTATATCCCTTTTTTAATGGGATTTTATCGTGATATTCAAAAATACCGGCCTCTAGTACTTCCATTTTTTGAATTGGGAAATACAGGACAACGGCCTTTTTAACCCATTCATTAACCTGCCAACCCTTATCTGAAGGAACTGCAACCCTTAGTTTGCCGGCATCCAATAGATTAATAACATCACGAATGGTTTGTATGGTAGTAGGATCTTTTAAAAGGCTTCGGTCATCCCAAGCCTTTTCAATGATTTTTTGTAGTGCATGCATGTTGTAGAAAATTTCTGTAAAAATACAGATTAATGTATAATAAAAAAAACACGTGTATTTCCATAGATTTTAGAAGCAAATTTTATGTAAAACAAATCTTTTTCCTACTTTTGCCCAAACCAACACATAATGCATCAAACCAAGTATATTTTTGTAACCGGAGGCGTAACCTCATCCCTTGGAAAGGGCATTATTGCCGCATCTTTGGCGAAACTATTACAGGGAAAAGGCTACTCGGTAACCATTCAAAAATTAGACCCGTATATCAATATAGATCCCGGAACTTTAAACCCTTATGAACATGGCGAATGTTATGTAACCGACGACGGCGCAGAAACGGATTTAGACTTAGGACATTATGAACGATTCCTTGATACACCAACCTCTCAGGCAAATAATGTAACGACAGGTCGTATATATCAAGCCGTAATCGATAAAGAACGTAAAGGTGAATATTTGGGAAAAACAGTCCAGATAATTCCTCATATAACCGATGAAATTAAACATCGAATTCAGTTATTGGGTAAAACCGGAGAGTATGATATTGTCATTACCGAAATAGGAGGAACCATTGGTGATATCGAATCATTACCTTATGTAGAGGCTGTCCGGCAATTGTTATGGGAAATGGGGCATACCAATGCACTGGTTATTCATTTAACACTGTTACCTTATTTATCGACTACTGGGGAGTTAAAAACCAAACCTACACAACACTCTGTTAAATCCTTAATGCAAAGCGGAGTAAGTCCGGATATTCTTGTCTGTCGTACCGAATATCCTATGAATGACGACATTAAAAATAAATTGGCACTTTTTTGTAATGTAGAAAAACAAGCGATTATTGAATCAATTGATGCAGAAACCATTTATGATGTTCCTAATTTAATGCTTCAAGAGGGTTTGGATACTGTGGTGTTAAAAAAACTACATTTACCAATCAAAGAGCCTGCTGATATGCGTAAATGGAATGATTTTTTAAAGAAATTAAAAAATCCGAAATATACTATTAACATTGGATTAATTGGTAAATATGTGGAATTGCACGATGCGTATAAATCCATTGTTGAAAGTACAATTCATGCGGGTGCAGCAAATGATGTGAAAGTTGATATTTACTGGATTCATTCTGAAGATCTAGAAACAAAACATATTCCTGACTTACTACAGCATTTAGATGGTATTATTGTGGCTCCGGGTTTTGGAAGTAGAGGTATTGAAGGAAAAATCAAGGCTGTTCAATACGCACGAGAACATAAAATTCCATTTTTGGGTATTTGTTTAGGAATGCAGATGGCAGTAATAGAATTTGCTAGAAATGTCTTAGGTCTAACTGATGCAAACTCTACGGAAATGGATCCGACTACCCAAAACCCTGTTATTGATATTATGGAAAGTCAAAAGAGTATTACAGATAAGGGGGGGACTATGCGTTTAGGCTCTTGGGATTGTAAACTAAAAGAAGAATCTAAGGCTTATAAAGCCTATCATAATACAAAGATTGCCGAGCGGCATAGACACCGTTATGAATTTAATAATTCGTATCTCGATAGGTTTGAAAAAGAGGGTATGTTGGCAACCGGAGTAAATCCGGAGACGAATTTAGTTGAGATTATTGAAGTAAGAGATCACCCTTGGTTTGTAGGAGTACAATACCATCCGGAATACAAAAGTACGATATTAACACCTCATCCGCTTTTTTTAGGTTTTATAAATGCAGGTTTGGAATACTCTTTGACTAAGTAAGGTAACTCTGTTGCCTAAAGATACAGCAAAGAGGCATTGTTTTTATGAAAAAATAAAAACTTCGGCATTATAAGCCCAATGCTTTTAGTACATTTGCACGTCATTTTTATGACAGATTAAGAATAAATGACATTTTGACATTAAAGAATACCAAATGGAAGATAAAAAATTTGATCCGAATAGTTTAATTGGTTTTGTACTAATGGGAGCTATATTGATGTGGATGTTCTACAATCAATCTAAAACGGCAAAATTAGAAGAAGCAAAAAAAGCAAAAGCAGCAGCTGTTCAAGATAGCATACAAAAAGCCAATCCGTCGACAAAAGTGTTGGATACGCTAAAAGTAGCACCAGAGCAAATAGTGGATGCACCCGATGATAAGGCAGATTCATTGGCTTTGTTGCAAGCCACTTCTAGGTTGGGCGCTTTTGCATATGCGGCTAGTTTGCCTTCTGCCGCTGATAAGGTTACGGTTTTAGAAAATGATTTACTCAAAATTACTGTTGCCAATAAAGGCGGTGAAATTCAAGAGATTTTAGTAAAAAAGCATAAAACGTACGACCAAAAACCCCTGTATTTGGTAAAAGATGGAAATGCCAATTTACAACTGGATTTTTCGACCAAAGATAATAGGGTGTTGACTACAAAAGACATGTTTTTTGAACCTACAATCTCAAAAAATAAGGAAGGTAGTACAACATTATCTATGAAATTAAAGGTGGCGCAAGATAAATTTTTAGAATATGCTTATACGATAAAACCAGATGATTATTTGATTGATTTTAGTATACGCTCTCAAGGTTTACAACAAATACTAGATTATTCTAAACCCTTGGATTTACAATGGGAATTAAAGACTTTTCATACAGAGAAGAGTGTGAAATATGAGAATCAGTACACCACACTTGAGTATAGAATGGATGGCGATGAGTTTAACAATTTAAGCCCAATGGCTAAGTCTAAAGAAGAAGAATTGACACAAGTAAATTGGATCGCCTACAGGCAACAATTTTTTACCTCAATATTGAGTTTTAAAACACCCATTGAAAAAGTTAAGGTCAGTTCCGAAAATCTTGTTGATGATGAGGAGAAGGATACTATTTTTACCAAACATTTTAAATCAATCCTGCCTCTTTCAGCTCAAAATGGCGAATTAAATTATAGTTTTAATTACTTTTTTGGTCCGTCTGATTACAATTTGTTAAAAAAATACGATGGACAGCATTTTGAACGTTCCATTAATTTAGGTTGGGGCATTTTTAGATGGATTAATCAATATTTGATTATAAAAGTGTTTAATGCATTAAAAGGAAGTATTGCTAGTTACGGTCTTATCATTATTTTGATGACTATAGTGGTTCGAATCATTATGTCACCTTTAGTGTATAAGTCCTATTTATCGAGTGCCAAGATGAAAGTGTTACGTCCGGAAATGGAGGAAATTAATCAACGATTGCCAGGTAAAGAAAATGCGATGAAACGCCAACAAGAAACGATGGCACTACAACGAAAAGCAGGGGTTAGTGTGTTGTCAGGATGTATTCCGGCACTATTACAAATGCCGGTATTCTTTGCTTTGTTCAGGTTCTTCCCTTCCAATTTTGATTTACGTCAGAAAAGTTTCTTATGGGCAGATGACCTTTCGGCTTATGATAATGTATTGAACTTGCCATTCCATATTCCAATTTATGGATCACACGTTAGTTTATTTCCCTTATTAGCCTCTATTGCTATTTTCTTTTATATGCAAATGAGTCAGAGTCAACAAGCCAATATGCAACCACCGGCTCAAGAAGGGATGCCCGATATGCAAAAAATGATGAAAGTAATGCTGTATATCTCACCGATTATGATGCTGTTTTTCTTTAATCAGTATGGAAGTGGATTAAGTTTGTATTATTTTATTTCTAATGTATTGACATTGACCATTATGTATGTGATTAAAACTTGGGTAATTGACGAACAAAAAGTACACGCTTTGGTACAAAAGAAAAAAGCAGAGGCGCCTAAAAAGAAATCGGCTTTCCGACAACGTTTGGATGAAGCGATGAAGCAAGCTCAAGAACAACAGGATCTTAAAAAGAAAGGAAAGAAAAAATAGCGATCTTTCCAATTATTCCATAAAACAAAACCTCTGGGATAGTATATTACAGAGGTTTTTTATACTTTTTTTGGAAATAAAATTTTTACAATTGTTTCAAAATCCTATATATACTTAAAATTTCCTATTGCTTCAATCTTTTTTGTATTACTAATCCAGTTTCAAATAATACTTAAAGTGTAAAAACCACCTCATCATAATCTAGGCGATAACGTTTGCCCCGTAACCCTTCTTTAGTACCTTTTCCTACGGCAATAGCCATATTAATTTCAGCCTTTTTAGGAAGTTTTAATAATTTTTTCATTCTTTTTGAATCTAGACCTTCCATTGGCAAACTATCAAAGCCTTCAGCTGTAATGCTCAACATAAAGGTTTGTGCGGCTAATGCAGTACTTTTTTGAGCTACTATAGGAATATGTTTGCTTAAGATATCTTGCATAAAAGGTGTTTTCCTGCTTTTATACCATACGTATATCTTTTTATACAGATCCCTAAAAAAAGCAAAGGAATCATCATAAAACATAGGAATAATTTGTTGATAGTACCCTAATTCACTACTGTTAAATAACTTTTTTTTCTCATTTTTTTGTGGATGTTGCATCACTCTTTTTATATGTGCTTCTTGGCGTTTCTTCCATAAATCCGGACGTGCCACAAACACAACAATTTCTGCAGCAGTTTTAGCTCCGGATTGGTTTAGACAAATACCTGCAACTTCCTCAAGTATATCTTTTGACCGAATGCGATAGAATTCCCAAAGTTGCATATTACTACTATTAGGAGATTTTAGAGCTCTCTCTAAGCTTTTTTTAACGACGGATTCGGGCAATTCAACATTTGTATCGAATTGTCGGTAGGCTCTTCTATTATTGACTATTTGATCGAAGCATTCAGAATTAGTATTCATTTTTATGTGTTTTAAACCAATTATACGCGTTGTTAAAGGCTTCCATCCAAGGAGTTACCTTATCTTTTTTTCTGTCTGTGGGGTAATATGCCCAGTTCCAAGGAAATGTAGAGCGCTCAAGATGGGGCATCATGGCTAGATGACGACCGTCCTCAGAGGCAATCATCGCTGCGTTGTAATCGGATCCATTAGGATTAGCAGGGTAGGAGGCATAGGCATATTTTGCAGGTATTTGATAGGCTTTTTCATCATAAGGTAAGTGGAATTTTCCTTCGCCGTGAGCAGCCCAAATACCTAATTGAGTCCCGGATAATGTGTGCATCATAACCGTATTGTTTTCCTGAATGGAAAGGCTAGTAAATTGACATTCAAATTTCTGCGAGTCGTTGTATAACATTTTAGGTTTGTCGTCATGGGTAGGATTAATAAGACCTAATTCTACAAAGAGTTGGCATCCATTACACACCCCCAAGCTTAACGTGTTTTTTCTTAAGAAGAAATTATCTAATGCTTTTTTGGCATTGGCATTGTATTTAAATGATCCGGCCCAACCTTTGGCTGAACCTAGTACATCAGAATTTGAAAACCCACCGACGGCTACTAAAAAATCAATATGGGTTAAATCTTCTCGACCACTTATCAAATCGGTCATGTGTATATCTTTTACCAAAAATCCGGCTAGGTGTAAGGCATAAGCCATTTCCCGTTCAGAATTAGACCCTTGCTCTCTGAGTACTCCTGCAATAGGTTTTTTGTTTACATTTCTATGTTTTGTAGGTATTATTCCGGTAAACGGCTTGGGAAATTTAAACTGTAATGGCTGTGTTTTGTAATTATCAAACCGTTCCTTTGCCTTGATGCTGCCACTTTGTTTTTGGTCTAATAAGAAGGAGGTTTTATACCAGATATCTCTATATTCGGGAATGGAAAAATGATACTCCTCAGTACGATTGGTAATAGATAGTATTTCCGTAGGAGTAACACGGCCAATATTTTTTACCATAATATTCTTACTTAATAATAGGTCTTCAACCTCGTTGTCAGCTTGAAAAATAAGTGCATTGTTTTCAGAAAACAAAAGTCGAATACTATCACTTTCTGATAAAGAATTAAGGTTTATTTGGGCACCAACACCAGTATTTGGAAAACACATTTCTAACAAGCTTGTTATTAATCCTCCCTCTGATACATCGTGTCCGGCAATTATTCTATCTTCTTTTAGTAAGGATTGAACACTTAAAAATACATTTTTAACATAATCGGTATCTAAAATATCAGGTGTTTCTTGACCAATTTTTTGTTGTACTTGTGCCAAACTACTTCCGCCCAGTTTATAAGTATCCTTACTTAGGTTGATGTAAAAGATTGATGTGTCCGGTTTATGCTTAAAGAAGGGTTCTACTACTTTAGTAATATCGGAACAATGTGCAGTTGCCGAAATAATAACCGTGCCCGGTGCCATTACTTCTTGATCAGCATACTTTTGATTCATAGATAGTGAATCTTTACCTGTAGGTATGGGGATTCCTAAATCTATGGCATATTTTGTCAAGCTTTCTACGGCGCTGTATAATCGGGCATTTTCTGTTTCATTTTTAGCAGACCACATCCAATTGGCACTCAGAGAAACAGAGGCCAAACCTTTTTCTAAGGGCGCCCAAATAATATTGGTTAAAGCCTCGGTTAGGGCTAGCTTACTACCGGATTTTTCGTCAATTAGACTGGCAACCGGGGCGTGTCCAATAGAGGTAGCTATTCCTTCTTTACCTTTATAATCTAGAGCTACAACACCAACATTATTTAATGGAAGTTGTAAATTACCACAGGTTTGTTGCTTAGCAACTCGACCGCTTACACATCGATCTACTTTATTGGTTAACCAGTCTTTACACGCAACAGCTTCTAATTGTAATACTTGTTTTACGTAATCGTAAAGAGAAGAGTAATTATAACTAATATCTTCATAGATTTGGGGTTCACTTTTTCCTTTTAAATAGGTAATTGGTGTGTTTCCAAAAAGATGAAATAGGGATAAATCAATGGGCTTTTCCCCAGCTGTATCGGATATGACACTAAAGTGTTGATCATCGGTTACCAAACCTACATCATAGATAGGAGCACGCTCTCTTTTGGCACTGTTGACTAGTTTTTCTACATCATCCGGATGAACGATAAGTCCCATTCGTTCTTGTGATTCATTTCCCATTATTTCTTTAAATGAAAGGCTGGAATCTCCAATAGGAAGTTTATCAATATGAATCTCTCCTCCGGTATCTTCAATAAGTTCAGAAAGACAGTTGAGATGACCACCGGCACCGTGATCGTGAATAGAAACAATTGGATTCTTTGTTTGTTCTGCCATTGCACGTATTACATTGGCTACACGTTTTTGCATCTCCGGATTAGAGCGTTGTACTGCATTGAGTTCGATACTGGTTTTCATATCGCCTGTATCCGCAGAAGATACCGCTGCACCACCCATGCCAATTCTGTAATTATCACCACCCATTACAATAATGTGATCGCCCTTTTTGGGTGTTTCTTTTAGGGCATCTCTTTGATTGGCATACCCAACTCCTCCGGCCAACATAATTACCTTGTCGTAACCTATAATTTTGTTCTGTTCTTGGTGTTCAAACGTCAGTACAGATCCACAAATTAGGGGTTGTCCAAATTTATTTCCAAAATCAGAAGCACCGTTAGATGCTTTTATTAAAATATCAGAGGGTTTTTGATACAACCAAGGTCTTTCTTTTATATTCTCCCAAGGTCTACCTTTGGTTAACCGAGAGTAAGGAGTCATATAGACCGCTGTTCCTGCTAATGGAATAGAGGCTTTGCCACCGGCCATTCTATCTCTAATTTCACCACCCGATCCCGTAGCCGCACCATTAAAGGCTTCAACGGTAGTAGGAAAATTATGGGTTTCGGCTTTTAATGAGATGATAGCATCTATTGTTTTGACTTCATAAAAATCAGGTTGATCTGCAGATTTAGGTGAAAATTGCTCTATCTTGGGCCCTTTAATAAAGGCTACATTATCTTTATAGGCAGAGATAATTTCATTTGGATGGCATTTGGAGGTTTCTTTTATGAGTTGAAACAAGGTCTTTTCTTTTAAAAGATCATCAATCTCAAAAGTTCCATTAAAGATTTTATGCCTGCAGTGTTCTGAGTTTACCTGCGAAAAACCAAAAACCTCGCTATCAGTCAGTTTGCGTCCAATACTTTTCGATACCCCTTCTAGATAGGAAACTTCTACATCACTAAGAGAAAGGCCTTCTTGTAGGTTGTAATCTGATATATTAGCAATGTATCGAATAGCTTCCGGTGATTTATTGTTTAAAAAAAGATCCTGATGCAAGCCTGAGTATATATTCTGAGTCATACGGTCGTAGGATAGATTTTCAGTTTCTATTTTCTCAAATTTCTCTATACGTTGTATGTTGTTTATTCCCATATTTTGGGTTATTTCTACGGCATTAGTACTCCAAGGAGAAATCATAGAAAGCCTAAAACCCTTAAATAAACCTTTTATATCTTTCGTTTTGACATTTATAGCATCATTAAAAAGCCATTCTAATTTTTCAATATCTTCTTTGGATAGTGTATCGGATTGGACGGCGTAATAGATTAGATGATTCTTGAAAAAATATAACATAGCTACTTGCTTTTGATTCACAAAAATAAGTAATGCAAGGCTCTCAATTTATGGCTGTTAATAAGATTGGATAAAAAAACATCTTGTAAAACGGCAAAGAAATATAGGATAAAGACAAAGCCTATTCGTGATAAGATCCTAAAAATAAGGATGACGGCTAGATAAAAAACCTTGTGTAGTCTTAATGCTTGTGACCATGTTTATGAGCAGCTTGGTGTGCATCAAACCATTCCGGCTTGGGCATATCATGTTCATAAATATAAGCCACAATACTTTTGATTTCATCCTCTTTATACGCTAATTTTGGCATTACACCTAATTCTTGTACAGCTCCTTTTAGTAAAGCATCTTCTTTTTTTGGGTTTTGTACCCAATACGTCATAGTGACAATAAAATCTTGTTTGTTCATCGATGCCATTTTGTAGCGCTTTTTCACTTGATAAAACGGTGGAGCCAACATCGTTTTGGCTGTTTTTCCTTCGGTACTGTGGCAAATCATACATTTTTGATCAAATAATTCTTTTGGGGTTGATTGCTGAGTATGGACAACATCCGATCTATCAATTGGGATATTATTCCAACTCCAATATAGAAAACCTGTCAAGAAGAGTATGCCAATTATAATAATAGTTTTCATAAGGGATTTTTTTATTCAAAATAGTTGTTAAAACGATGGAATTTCTTAATTAATATGGCTTTTTGTTCTTTTGCATAATCAAGGTTTGGAGCAGCAATTAATAAATGAATATTTTCTTCTATATTGTTAAAAAATAGGTGTAATTGATCAAAGGTTTCTTTGGTGTAAGAAGTATCTAATAAAATGGTTTTAGCACTGTCAAAAACGGCACTTCCCAGTTGATGATAATCTTTTAAAGTATTGGAATCAAATTCTTCTAAACGCTTGCTAATAGAATGTACAATGCTCTTAGTTTCCTCGTTAACAACCCATTTTTTACCTTGATTAAGACTTAGCTTAGCACTTGTCATCTTATTAGGCTTATCGATGGCTCCAAAATCCATATCGTATAGTGTTGATGCAATCAAGCTTAAATCTTCTGAACTGTATGATAATTTTGGCATAAGTTTAAATTTTCGAACAGCTCCCGGCATTAATGTGTTTTCCTCTTTTGGATTGTTGACCCAAGTAGTTATGGCTTTAATAAATTGGTCTTTTTCCGGATAAGAAGGCTTATAATGTTCTAGTACACGTGATATTGGTGGAGCGAGCATTAAGGATTTTTTTGATGAATCCGGTTTTTCCATATGACAAATAAAACATTTTTGTTTCATTAGTTGATATCCTTTAGAGGAGACAGGATTTGTAAGAACAGTTTTATCAGTTTGGATAGATTTATTTTTAATTTCGGGTTTAGTTGATGGAGTCGTATTACAAGCTGTCACGAAGAGTAAGAAAGAAAAGAGGTTTAGAAAATAAAAGGATTTCATATAAAGTGATTTTGATATTATATATTTAATTGTTTAGTACAAGAGTGTCGGTACAGGATAACTGTAAAGCAACTCGCTACAAATATCGGTATATTTATCCAATTTTACGTAATCCTAATTTTATATTTTGCCAGAAGACCTATACAATTTGTAGTTGAAAATTTGGCATTTTTTATCCGATTTAATTCCGGATCTATTACAAAGTTATAAGCTGTTCTAAAATCGACGTGTTCTAGTATGCTTT
>JANTFW010000047.1 GCA_024763245.1 Flavobacteriaceae bacterium
TTTAAGGGTATATTTTGTCCGGAAAGTACTTCGGTTGGAGCACTGATACTAAACGTACCACCATGGGCACTACAAGAACTACTGGTAGGTGTCGTATTGACATTGATAGGTTGGAAAGTCTGTTGGGCCATTCCGGATAAACTTACCCATACCAGTACAACAAGTGCAAGTATTTGATTTTTTATGGTGAACTTTTTCATAATTATTGATTGTTAAAATTTAAACAGGTAGTCATTTGACAGGTTTTGCACGTACCATCTTCGTAAAAGACTTTGACTAAGATACAGACCGTATAATCCATTTGGCAACAGTTGGTATTTAAACCTTGTAAAGGTTGTGGCACACCAATACTTAAATTGATAGGAATCGCACCACTTAAGGCCGTATTACTCATATACTTGATATCTTTAGAAGCATTCGTATTTGAATTGGGACTTTGTGAAGCACTTTCATTAAAAAATTGAATGCTACTTGAATTGTTAATTGTGCTTCCCGATTGTAAAAATATACCGGAACTTTCAACATCTGTAACACCTTGGCTACAGCTGTTTGGTGCCGCATTATAATCTAATGAAGTAAATTGAAATTCAACACCATATATGGGTATATTTACATTTAAGTTACCGGTTAAATTATATATACCGGGACTTTGTGAATTTTGTGTAATTTCCAAACCATCAGTATTAATGGTGATCTGATCACACTCATCACATAAACAATCAGGCAAGTCCCGAACACCGTTTCCTGCACCTGGTTGACAAGTTAAAGTGCCGGGGTCTAAATCATCACCTTGCAAGCCAAAATTAATACTATTAACGCTTGAATTGACAGTTGTTTCAAAACAATAATGCACTGTTGATTGCGTAGCTCCGGTTTGTGTTTGTAGACTGGTATTGCTACCGGTAAGCGTATAATTTAAGGCATTATTACTCTGATCTTCTACAAACAAACCACTCCCGGAGTTGTTAAATGTTAAATCACCAACACTACTTTGATAGTTTACATCAAAACAAACTTCATATTTTCTATTTGCACCCTCATAGCCTTTGCAATCAATGCTTACATTATCTACGCTCATTGTAAAATCACAATTATCAAAAAATAGATTGGCAGGTCCGCCGCCAATACCACTGCCCTGTTCTGTAACACGCCATATATAGTGTCGGCTTGGCTTATCGGTATCAAATAATTTATGAGCATCAATTTGCGTTGTTTTGCTCTTAGCTATTTTGATGGCTTTGGTTTGCATATTTCTCATCTCTATAATATACACCGGATTGGTAAAAGGCTTACCAACTACTTTCCATTTCAGCATTTTAGGCATTTTGCCATCTTTGTAATGTTGCCCGTCTTTGGGTGTTAGTAAGACAATTTTTCTAGGTTGCTCATTCGGATTAGCCATTCTTGTCGTCTTAGATGTTTTGTTACTTCTGGTCGAGTTCCAGTCTGTAGCATGAATAGGATTGGGTGTCCCTCCATTGTTTGGGTTTCCTACTCTTGTCGTTTTAGATGTTTTGTTACTTCTGGTTGAATTCCAGTCCGTGGCTTTAGTTGGCGGAAAGGTATAGCTTAGTCCTATCCCCAAGTTAAACATTTGCGGTTTGATAACGCGGGTTTCTGTTTTAAGATAATCACGTTGCGTAAAATGTTCTACATCAAAAATAGAAATGTTTTGATTGGCATCGGCATCAAAAGGTAAATAATACGAATCGGTAACCTCCATTTTTTCGCCAAGGGCTATTAAATAATCAGCTTTTGTAAATAGACTTAGTTTATTGGATAAGGGATAGCTAAATCGAATACCCAAAGAACTATAGGGTGTAGATTTTTTGTTTTTAGGATTTAGCGTTGTTTCTAGAATTGTTATAGGCTCTTCTGCATCCTCACCATTATAATCGGCCGTAAAGTTGGTAACATCAAGATTCATAAAACCTCCTCGAAACATAGTAGATAGACTTATTTTTCCTAGTGAAAGGTGATAATCGGGTCCTAATCCGTAGTAAAATCCGCTGATATTACCACCCTCTATACGTGTAGGGAATTTCATGTTATAAGTTATTCCAGAGGTTTCGTGTGTAAAGGAGCCAAGACTGATGCCTGCTCCTAAACTATTAAATCTATAGGATATATCTAAATTGAATTGGCTTTTACCTATTCGCTCTTTAGCATAGCCGTAAAATAGTCGACTTTCCGCACCGGCAATATCTTCGCTTTCATTAGCACGTTCAAAAAGTTTATAGATTCCTGTAGGCGTAGTTATTCCCGACGAGAGGCTTAGGCTAAAACCGAGAGGATTTTGAAGTACACTTGTGGGGCTAGCCGATCTTTCGTTTTGTCCCATAAGTTGACCTATGGCAAAAAGTAAGCATAAGTAGGTGATTTTAATTTTCATAATTTTTGTTTTATAGTTAAATACGTTTCAATCAAACGTGTATTTATTGCTTTTGCACCACCTTTGTGATAAGCCTTTTATTTAATAGAACTAATGAACTACATCTATTGTAGTACATATCTTTCCTTCAGTTATGGTATGAGTTGCCCCATTTTCTACATAGGTTCCTGAAAAGGAAATAGTCACTTGATCATTGACCGCATTGGCGCCTTCGTCAATTTCAAATTGCATATCTACGTTGGTTTTAGTGTTGAGAAATATGATATTTGCAACATCATTGGTGGTAAACCAATCGCTGTTATAAGGCCCGGTCTCTCCAGTCTCGGTTATGGTAGAATGAAAATAGAAACCGGAATTTTCATCGGTCCAGATGTCATAAAATTTACCTATGGCAGCATCATTATAGATCTCTGCGGTCACCAAACCATTTGCATAACTAACAGCTGTTCCATCCAATTTATAATGAATACCTTCATCGCAGGTGTCAGTAGGATCCGGTTCGGGTGTGCAACTTTGTCCAATTAGTAAAGAAGCTATTATTACTAATAAAGAAGGAATAAGGTGATTTACAATTATTTTTTTCATGTTGTTAATTTAATTTGTTGTAATATTTTTTTAGGTAGGTATTAGTTTTCTACAAATTCGAAAAGAATCTGAGGGATAGAAATGCTATTTACAGGGCCTCCATTTCCTACTACATCATAATATGTAGAAGCTGTAAAAGTGATATTACCTCTTGTTATCGGAAAACTAACGTTAGTATAATCTACGGGTCTTGTAGATCTACCGGATGATGCATCTAGACCATCACCTCCGGTTCTACGAATAGTATACTCTTGACCCGCAACAATATCAAAAGGAGTTACAGAAACATATTCAGGAACTGCGTTTGAAAAAGTTTGTGTTACCGATGGCCCTCCTACAATTTCCAAGGTATATGAAACACCGGAATTGTCAACTGCCCAAGGGGTAGTTTGTTGGTAACTTTGATAACCTAAGGCACAAATTTGTCCGTCTACACTTGACTTAAATTTATATTCGTGGCGTTCAAGATCCATTGGCCACATATAGTAATCGGCCTCAGCATCGAAATTTGTAAAAAGATCTTGCATTACGGGTGTAGCATCATCACAAGTTGGTGTTGGATCGGGTGTGGGGGTACAAGCTGAGCCAATACCCATTAAGGCAATAATTGTGAGAACAGATGGTAGAACGAGATTGATCATTGTTTTTTTCATAAGATTAAAATTGAAGTGAATTATTAGTTTTTAATTTAAAATAGAATAGGCTTACAAGAAGTAACAGACATACTGCGATAAATTGAGAGTGTGAGAGGATATCTGCAATTACAAAACCTCTTTGGTCGCCTCTAAACAGTTCCAAAATACTTCTTGCAATAGCATATAATGCAACGTAACTTAGGAAAGCTTGTCCGTGAAATTTTTTGTGTTTTTTAATATAAACGAGTACTGCCATAATGCCGATAAGGGCTCCTATTTCATAAAGTTGTGTGGGATGAACAGCAATGTGATTTGAGGTAGGAAAAACGAGTCCAAAAGTACTATCTGTAGGTTTCCCATAGCAACATCCCGCATTAAAACACCCAAAACGTCCTACAGCATGTACTATAGTAGTGGTAATGGCCAAAATATCTAACATGGGCAGTATAGCGATTTGCTGTTTTTTTAAATACCAGATTACAAGGGGAATAATAGTGATGAATGAACCATAAAAAACGAAACCTCCCGAAAAGTCATTTCGTAAAGCTACGGGGTTTTGAAAATAATACAAGGGGCGTTCTAGAAAATAGAATAACTTGCCGCCTACATAACCCGCTGCAAAAATGAGATAGAAAAAAGTATTCGATAAATGTTTGATACCCAATTCTTTTTTTGCTTGTCGTTTGGTGTAGAATGTACCGATTAAAGTACCGAAAATAATACAGCTTGCGTAGGTGTAGAGTACAAAATCAGTATGACCCAATAGCTTAGCTAAAAAGTCAGGGAGTTCAAGATGTACTAATTCCGGATGCATGGTGTATATATTTTTGGCAAAAATAAGTGTAGACAGTATATGATAAATCTGTGAATTGATAGACTTAGTGAGTTCATTAGATAAACTATTAAGTTCATTAGATAAAAGACCATTTTTTAAGAATCTTAAAAATTTTGTAGTTTTGCTATTACTACTAACCCATTTATTTGTACGCAACAATGCAAAAATTTTTTCCATTTCTCGCATGGTTACCCTTATCAAAAAAATATTGGAAAGATGATTTAATTGCCGGTGTAACCGGAACTATTATTGTAATTCCTCAGGCAGTGGCTTTTGCTATGATTGCGGGTATGCCACCAGTATATGGTTTTTATACGGCCATGTTAACACCTGTTATTGCTGCTATTTTTGGATCATCCTATCATTTAGTCTCGGGACCTACTACGACCAGTTCTATTGTTTTGTATGCTATTATTAGTAAATATGTAAATGTTGAAACAGATGTTGAAGCTTTTGTCTCCCTAGCCATACTGTTGTCTTTTATGGCCGGTGTTATTAAGTTAGTAATGGGGATTGCCCGTATGGGAAAATTGGTCAATTTTGTTTCCAACTCTGTTATCATAGGATTTTCTGCCGGTGCCGGAGTATTGATAGCTTTTAAGCAGTTAAAACACATATTTGGAATAAAAGTGCCGCAAGGAAGTTCTTTTTATCATATTATACAATATATAGTGACCCATTTTTCTGATACAAATTGGTATGCGTTTGCTGTGGCATCAGGTACTTTGATTATTGCCCTTCTTATACGAAGAATAAAAAAAATATCCAGACTATATATGTTGGTTGCTATGATTATCGGTAGTTTAATAGCCTTTTGGTTGGGCGGTGCTTTACACGGCATTGAAACAGTAGGTCATATTCCATCCAATTTGCCGCCGTTTAAAGTGCCGGCTTTTAACTATCAAAATATGAAAATGCTTAACGGGGGTGCCATTGTCTTAGCTATTTTAGGATTGGTAGAAGCTGCTGCCATATCACGGTCAATTGCTTTGCATACACACCAAAAGTTAAATACCAATCAAGAGTTTGTATCACAAGGTATATCAAATGTGGTGTCTAGCTTTTTTTCCTGCTACACAAGCTCGGCATCCTTTACCAGATCCAGTATTAATTACCAATCCGGAGCTAAAACACCGATGTCTGCGGTAATTTCTGCTGTTGGTTTGTTAATTGTAGTCCTGTTTTTTGCAAAATACGCTGCATTTTTACCCAAACCGGCTATGGGAGGCATTATATTGTTAGTTGGTTATAATCTTATTGATTTTAAACACATTAAACAAATCATTGTCAGCAGTAAGCGAGAATTAATGGTATTTGGGATCACTTTTTTAGGCACCTTATTCTTAGATTTGGAACAAGCTTTAATAATTGGTGTTTTCTTATCCTTGTTTTTCTATTTGGAACGCACTTCAAAACCTAATATTGCCGAATTGGGTGTGGATGAGAACAATAAATTTGTCAATCTTATTCGAGTGGATAACCTTAAAGAATGTTCAAATTTAAAGGTTATCCGAATTGACGGTTCTCTATATTTTGGCTCCATTGAAAAAGTGGCAGATTATTTTATGAAAATGTACGAATCGCATCAAGTGCAAAATATTTTAGTTGTATCGGATGGAATAAATTTTATTGATTTGGCCGCCGCCGAATGGTTGACCAACGAAGTGCTTAAATGGCAAAAAGACAGAGGTGGTATTTATTTTAGCGGGATGAAATTAGTGAGCCAAGATGTGCTCAAAAAAGGAGGGTTTATAAAACAAATAGGTGCTGAAAATTTCTTTACCGATAAGCATAAGGCTATAGCGGAAATTCATAAAAAATTTGATACTCCTTGTGATACAAAGGCTTTTAAAGAATGCGAAGGATAATTTTTTTGTAAAACCCTGCTTCAATGTGACACTTGGGGATAGAAATGTAAAAATAGTATAACCTAAGTACTATATTTTATATAGTAGGCGTGCATTTAGAACCACACAATAGAATTAAATTGAAACACTTCAAAGACATACAAAATATTAGCGAATTTTATGATGTTGATGTAAAACACTCATTAATAAACATTCTAAAATACGAAGAGGTAAATAGTGGGAAGATTATAAAAAATGAGCCCGTTAGCTTTGGTTTTTACAAAATTTCATTTGTAAATAACTTTAATGGTTTTATCAAAATTGGTACTACCAAATTTGAAGGAACTAATGGTGTTTTACATTTTGTAGAACCTGAGCAAATCTACACTTGTAACTCAACCAATCCTTGGCGTGGTTACGAAATACTTATTCACCCAAATATTTTTAACAAGTATTTTGCACATAAAAAAATAAGTGCTTATGATTTTTTTTCATACGAAGTAAATGAGACGCTCCTTCTTACCAAAGAAGAAAAAAAGTCTGTTAGTAATTTAATGGAAATGGCTTGGAAAGAATTTAATAATAAAGATGCCTTTTCAATTCCAATAGTATTATCTTATATCAGTACTTTGCTTAATTTGAGTGAACGATTTTATGCTCGCCAATTTGAAACTCGGAAAAAATTACACAATCAACTTTCTAATGATTTTTACAAATTATTAGAAGCTTATTACATTGACAATACAACTAATGAAGTACAACAACCAACGGTGCAATATTTTGCAGACAAATTAAATGTTACACCAAACTATTTAAGTGATACTATAAGACACTATTTTGGCAAACCGGCCTTAACGATTATTCACGAATTTATAATTGAAGAAGCTAAAAGACAATTAAATAAAACGAATCTTACTATTTCCGAGATTTCGTATTGTTTGGGATTTGAATATCCAAACTATTTTTCTAGATTATTTAAACAAAAAACAAATTTTTCACCTACTGAATTTCGAAAATCGGTAAAAAGTATCTAAACAACCTTTATTTGTTTTCATTCTAGATTAGTAATTAAATTGATTTTTGCATTGTAAATAATTACACAATTTAAAATAAATTAAAAAATGAACAAAGTATTATTAATTACAGCAATGCTATCATTAGCACTTACTTCATGTAAAACGAATTCAAAATCAACAAATGAAAAGGAAACATCCACAACGTCTGTAGAAAAAGAAACAACCATATTTCCAAATGTTGTACAATTGAAAGGAATTGCACAAAACCCCGAGGGAATTGAATTTGACAAAAACGATAACACCTTTTTACTTTCATCATTAAACGCAGGTCCTATAATCAAAGTAAATCTTGACGGAACATTCAAGTCATTTACGAGTGGAGAAAAGTTTCCATTATCTTCTGCTGGCTTAGAAATTGACTATAAAAGAAACAGGCTATTAGTGGCTGGTTTCAACGGAATGGAATTAATGGATAAAGACCCGAATACCAAAGGAGTTTCTTTTTTAAGAATATATAACTTAAGAACAGGTGTATTCGAAAAAGATATCAACCTCTCTTCATTAGTGCCCGATGCACCAGCATATATGGCTAACGATGTTGCCGTTGATAATGAAGGAAATATTTATGTAACCGATTGGTATGCAAGAGTTGTTTACAAAGTTGACACAGAAGATAGGCCTAGCGTTTTCTGGAAAAATGATACAGAAATTAATAGTGGAGCAAATGGAATTGATTTTCACCCTGATAATTACCTTTTAGTTTCCTTGGTAAGTGTAAACGAAAAAGGTTTATATGATAATTACGGATTGGTGAAAATCCCAGTAAATGATACTAAATCCACTAATGTCATAAGTTTTAAAAATAAAGGTTTTACAGGTTTTGACGGAATGGTACTTAAAGAAAATGGTAATGTTGTTGGTGTAACTAACAACGGAACGGCTCCAGGTGGTAATTCGCTGATAGAATTATCAAGTGACGATAATTGGAAATCTGCAAAGCTTATATCCTCAAAATCAATTCCAGCAAGTACAACTGTTGCAATAACACCAAATAACAAAAATTACGTTATCAATCAAGATTTTTCTAAACCTATGAAAGAGGATTGGACGATTGAACAAGTTAAATTTTAAAAGATTTTGGATAAATTGTTAAATAAATTAAGAACCATAGAATTTTCCTATAGTGGGAATGATTTAACAGAACAAGAAACTATAGCTAACGGATATTTACAATTGTCAGGCAAAGAATTGCTTACAAGAATAATCAATAAAACAGTATTTGGGGATTACCCGTTTGGTTACCGGTTTGTTGCATCAATTTACGAAAATGGAATTACAAATGGTATAAACAATGTCGGTACTTCTGATAGCGGAAACTGGAGCATTGATTTTGAAACACACACGCTTCGATTAGTATGGAAAAAGGCTTGGATGAATACCCAAACTCGAGCCTATGATGTGAATGGAAATATTGAATTCTTTGATGTAGACTCTGGGAATTGGAGAACTACGTTTAAAATAATTGAAAGTATCCAACAGGAATAAGTACACGCAATTAAGGCGTATAAGTAATGGCAAAAAAAGTGCAAATCCTAAAAAGATGCGCTTTTTTTGTATTTTTGAGCTTGACGAAAAATAGTATTATTGCCACTACCCATTCACAATAGCTTTATTGCTTACAATTTGCTAGAACAAAACAAGTTTACTATTAAGTGGTTACAGATAAAAAACCGTAGTAATTATTACACAGTATAAGCATTTTAGTTATTTCGTGAAATATCATTTAAAATGAAAAACAAGAAACAGTATCCCACAAAAAAGTATATCCGTTTTTTAACCTGGTTAGTGTTTGCTGTTTTTACCAAAATTTTTAATATCAAAAAAAATATGCCTAAAGAGGTGCAAGAACTCAAACCACCTTATTTGGTATTAGGCAATCACGTAGGGTATTGGGATCCGTTTATCATTGGCCATTTTTTGCCCCATTTTACCCATTTTGTTTCTTCGGATGCAGCCTTTAGAAAGCCCATTGTTCGTTTTTTATTAACCCGTTTAGGGACTATTCCTATAAAAAAAAATGTTAAGGATACAAGGGCCATACGCGATATTATTAAAGTGATAAAACAAGGAGAAAATGTTGGGATTTTTCCCGAAGGGCTCAGAAATTGGGTAGGAACCACCTTTACGATTGATCCTTCTATAGTAAAACTAATTAAGTTACTGGATATTCCTGTAGTAGTTCCGGTACTTAAAGGTATGAACCTTTTTAATCCCCGATGGTCTAGAAAACTCCGTTTTACCAAGGTTCAAGTAGACTACAAATTACTTTTTTCTAAGCTTCCGGCTAGAGCCTTAACAGACGATCAAGTATTAAGAACTTTAGTTGAGGCGCTACATCACGACGAAGTTGACTATCAGCAAAAAATGATGCATAAGATCTACTCCAATTACCGAGCGGAACATATTAGTCATGCATTGTATGTTTGTCCCAATTGTCATGAAATAGATAGTTTTAGAGCCTCCAAAAATACATTTGGATGTGCAGCTTGTGGCTATACCATTTATATTAACTCTTATGGTTTTTTTGAAATACAATCCTCTGACCCCTTATTTTTCACGAATAGTAGAGATTGGTACAATTGGGAAGAGCAATACATGCTTTTTTTTGTAAAAACTAAGTTTGATACCGATGATACCGCTTTTGTTTTTAAAGATGAACGATTACAATTTTATAAAAGTACCCTAACAGGCAAGATGAAATATCAAGGCCTTGTCGATTTAGAATTGTTTTGTAATCGAATTGTGGTTCGTTTTCTATCAAAAGAAGGTTCATTGATTATTGACTTGGAAACACTCGAGACAATTAACCCGCAAATCAATGACAGATTAGAATTAGTATATAATGGTACTGATTACCGTTTTGTAGGGGAACGCCCCGGTGTATCCGGTTTAAAATGGGAAGTAGCGGTAAATGCTTTGTGGTATAAACGACAACAGCTACACAAATTGTCATCCTATATCAAACAATCGTAGTACAATAAATGTGATTTACATCACTTAAATGCTACTTAAATCTATTAATTTTGCTGATTATTACCTAAATCAACATGAAAATTAAACAATTCCTACCAATTCTAGACTGGCTTTTGAACTATAAAAAATCTTGGTTTAAAGGTGATTTATCTGCCGGTTTAACCGTAGGGATTATGTTAGTACCACAGGGTATAGCCTATGCGATGATTGCCGGTTTACCACCTATTTATGGTTTATATACGGCCCTAGTTCCACAGGTAATTTATGCTATTTTTGGTACTTCAAGACAGTTGGCAGTTGGTCCTGTTGCTATGGATTCGCTAATTGTAGCATCCGGTGTTGCCACACTGGCAGAAATCGGATCGGAACATTTTATCGAGTTAGCTGTTTTATTAGCAACAATGATGGGTGTTTTTCAGATTCTATTTGGATTATTCCGATTGGGTTTCTTAGTTAATTTTTTATCCAAACCGGTGATTAGTGGTTTTACCTCGGCAGCAGCCTTGATTATAGGATTAAATCAATTAAAGCATCTTACGGGGATTAATTTACACCGGAACAACAAATTACAATATTTGATAGCCGATATTGTAGAACACGCTAACCAAATACAATGGCTTACTTTTGCTATTGGTATTTTTTCCATCGGAGTATTACTGCTTTTTAAAAAATATTTTAAAAAAATACCGGCAGCTTTAGTGGTGGTGGTTGTAGGGGTCTTGTTAGTTCGTTTTTTACATTTAGAGAACTATGGGGTTCAGATTGTTGGAGATATTCCCAAAGGTTTACCCGATTTTAGAATGCCTGTTTTTAGCAAAGCACTTTTATTACAGTTAGGTCCTATGGCTTTGACCTTATCATTTATCGGATTTTTAGAGGCTATATCGGTAGCCAAAGCTATAGAATTGAGACATACCGACTACAAAGTAGATTCCAATCAAGAATTAATTGCTTTGGGAATGGGTAATTTTATCGGTTCTTTTTTTCAGACCTATCCGGCCACAGGAGGCTTTTCTCGAACTGCAGTGAATGATCAAGCCCAAGCCAAAACCCCTTTATCAGCTTTAATTGCTGCTTTGGTCGTTGCTTTGACATTGTTGTTTTTAACCCCTTTGTTTTATTATTTACCCAAGGCCGTATTGGCTGCTATTATTATGGTAGCTGTTTTTGGCTTATTAGATTTTACCATTCCAAAAGAACTCTTACGCTATGCCAAACGCGATTTGTTAATACTAAATGTAACGCTATTAGTTACTGTAGGTGTTGGCATAAAAGAAGGTATAATCGTAGGCGTTATTCTTTCCTTGGTCATGCTTATTTATAAAAGCACTAAACCCCATATAGCGGTTTTAGGTAATGTTCCCGGAACGCATTTTTATAGAAATTGCAATCGTTTTGCTCATTTAGCCATTGACGATGCCATACTTATTGTTCGTTTTGACGCACAATTGCACTTTGCTAATACTTCCTATTTTAAGGATAAACTAAAAGAGTTTGCCTTGGCTAAAGGAGCTAATTTGCGTTTGTTAATTATTGATAGTGAAAGTTTAAATAATATTGATAGTAGTGCAATTTACGCCCTAAATGAAATATTAACTTATTTTATAGATAAACATATCGAGGTTGTTTTTACCGGGGTAAAAGGTCCGGTTAGAGACAAAATGGAGTTATCCGGTTTTACCAAGCGCTTAGGAAATAACCATTTTTTTATGAGTATTCAAGAAGCGGTTGATTGCTATAAAAACTCTTGTTTGTCTCAAAAAGAACAAGGTATTAAATATAAAGACTTTGTATCGCAACACGATAAAAAGATTTAATATAAGTAAGTGATAAATATCACATATACATGTTTTTTATCTATTATATTAGCAAACCAAACTTTAAATAATTAGCTCATTGCTAATAAATTATAGAGTCTAATAATTATTAATTAAATTAAGATATACGATGAAAGTAGAACAATTATTTACAGGATGCCTTGCTGAAATGGCTTATTATATTTCAGATAATGGAGAAGCAGTAGTTATAGATCCCTTACGAGAAACGGATCCTTATATTAGAATGGCAGAAGCTGATAATGCTAAGATTAAATATGTTTTTTTAACCCATTTTCATGCTGATTTTGTTTCCGGTCATGTTGATTTGGCAAAAAAAACAGGAGCAACGATAGTTTTTGGTCCTAATGCTGAAGCCAATTTTGATTTTCACCAAGGAAAAGATAACGAAGATTTTAAAGTGGGTAATATTACATTACGCTTATTACATACACCCGGACATACAATGGAGTCCTCATCATACTTATTAATTGATGAAAAAGGAAATACACCTTATATATTTTCGGGAGATGCGTTATTTATTGGAGATGTCGGACGTCCGGATTTAGCCGTAAAATCAGGAAGTATTACCCAAAATGACTTAGCCGGATTTTTGTTTGATTCCCTGCGTAATAAAATAATGCCCCTACCGGATGATATTATTGTATATCCAAATCATGGTGCCGGTTCCGCTTGTGGAAAAAACATGAGCTCAGAGACTTTTGACACCTTAGGAAATCAAAAGAAGACAAACTATGCTTTACGGGCCGATATGACCAAAGAGGAGTTTATAAAAGAGGTAACAACGGGCTTAAAAACGCCTCCCCAATATTTTCCGAATAATGTCCGAATGAATAAAGGAATTAACAAGGAAATAGATAAAATTCTTTATAAAGGAACTACACCTATTGATGCGGCCAGTTTTAAGGAGTTAAGTGAACAAAAAGATATATTGGTTGTTGACACCCGTTCTAAAGAAGATTTTACTGAAGACGGAACTATACCCGGTGCTTGGTTTATTGGGGTAGATGGTAGTTTTGCTCCTTGGGTAGGCGCTTTGATAACCGATATCAATCAAAAAATAATTTTTATTGCTGAAAATGGTCGTGAACAAGAAATTGTCACTCGTTTTTCCAGAGTAGGCTACGATAATGTACAAGGCTATCTTATAGGGGGTATTCCAAATTGGATTGACCATGGTTTTGAGACTGAAAAAATAGGAAGTATTTCTGCAATTGAGTTCAATAAACGCTTAAAAGAAGGCACGATGGATGCTGCAGTTGATGTACGTAAAGAATCGGAATACTTATCAGAACACGTAATAGGTGTAGACAATTTTCCTTTAGATTTTATACACCAAAACTTTGCGGAAATAGATCCTAATAAGCATTATTTCTTGCACTGTGCATCCGGATATAGGTCTTTGGTTGCAGCTTCTATTTTTAAAGCCAATGGCGTTGACCAAGTTACAGATGTACGAGGCGGTTTTGAAGATATTAAAGAGACCGATGCTCCCTTGACGGAGTATGTATGTCCTACAACACTCTTGTAAATATATAAATGAGTACCTAATTTATATCCTGACTAAACCGAGGTTTAGTCAGGATATTTTGTAATTTATGTTACAGTACCCTAAAAACAAAACGCTATTTTTGTCCAAAATTAATCACTAAAAATTTATTAGATATGAAATTATCAACACTTACCGCCTTATTCTTATTGGGTACTATGTTTATGGGATGTTCCCCAAAAGCCCAAACGGCAGATACGGCTAAATCAGGTCAGACGAGCGTTCAAGCAAATGTTATTGTATTAACCAGTCCGGCAGATTTTAAAAAGCAAGTAGAAGGCAAAAAGGTCCAGTTAGTCGATATTAGAACACCACAAGAGTATAATCAAGGTCATATGGAAGGTGCCTTAAATTACAATTATTACAAGCCTTCTTTTATGCAACAAATGAGCAGCTTAGATAAATCTAAGCCGGTCTATATTTATTGCAGAAGTGGGAATAGAACAGGTAGTGCTGCTAAAAAATTAAAAAGAGCCGGATTCACTAAAGTCTATGACCTAAATGGTGGTGTTAACAATTGGATGCGAAGCGGTTTTAAATTAATGAGATAATGAAACAGGGATTATTTATATGGCTAAGCGTTTTGTTTGTTGTTAGCTGTCAAAATGGGCTGTCAACAAAAGAAAAAGAGATGTATTTGCTAAAGGGTCAAGAGATAGCTAAAGCTACAGCCGGGCATCTAGGAGGTGAAGTAAAAAAGAAAATGGGTGAAGGCGGTGTGGCTAAAGCCGTTCCTTTTTGTAATGCTAATGCAGATGGATTTACGGAAGAAATGGCAAAAAAATATCAAGTGCTTATTAGGAGAACTTCAGATAAATTTCGTAATGAGCATAATGCCCCCAACCCGGAGGAGCTAACCCAAATAAAAAGATATAGAGCACTTCTGGATTCCGGTAAAAAGCTAACTCCTATTGTTGAGCAAGATACAGAAGGAAAAGTACATTTTTATGCGCCGATTAAAGTGCAAAAAAAATGTCTGTCTTGTCATGGTGTTTTAGGAGAAACTATGGAGCACAAAGCCGATTCTATAATTAAATTTTTGTACCCAAAAGATAAGGCTATCGGTTTTAAAGAAGACGATTTACGGGGTATTTGGAGTATAGAATTTAGAGACTAGTCTTAAGATTTCTTATCATAACAAACCATCTTTTTGAAATACAAAGATGGTTTTTTGGTTTTATCAAAAAAAGTTTATCATTTTTGTGGAAATAAACGGCCAATGACCTTAAAAGATTTTTTAGTACAAAAAGAATATTACAGTATTCCTCTTAAAAAAACAAAGACCAATCATTTTGCACTACAAGCCAAAATCAATGGGGTCAGGGGATATTTTATTTTAGATACAGGTGCATCTAATACCTGTATTGGTGTGGATTTGGCTGATAAATTTAAGTTAATTTCAGAAGCGTCCGACACAAAGGCTGCTGGAGCGGGTGCAACAGAAATGGATACCCGACAAGCACTGGATGTAAAGATTACTATTGGTAAATGGAAATGGTATAATTTACATCTGGTTCTTTTTGATTTAAGTCACGTCAATACGGCATTACTCAATCATTTGGTGCAACCTGTAGATGGTATTATAGGCGCAGACATTTTAGAAAAAGGGAAGGCTATTATCGACTACAAGAAAAAGAGATTATACTTAAAGAAAAAAATATTTTTGTATTAACAGGTACTAGATGAAAAAAATACTGCCCATTTTTATACTCGTTATTTTGGTTTTTTCTTGTAAAAAGAAACCGCAGTTAGCCTTACCTACCATATCGATCAACTCTTTTCCTATTGAAAAGGTAAGTATTCGTGCCATTTTACCAAAAAGCAAGGATACGGTGTTTTATGCCGGGAGTAATGGGCAAATTGGGTACACGTTTAATTCCGGAAAAACATGGCATTCGCAAAGCATACGATACCAAGATTCTATTTATCCAGAATTTAGAAGTATAGCTACAAATACAAAAGATATTTTTGTGCTAAGTGTGGGTAATCCGGCTTTGTTATATAAACTATCGGGGCAAAAAGTACAGCGAGTATATAAAGAAGAAGATCAGCGGGTTTTTTATGATGCCATGTGCTTTTTTGATACCGATAAGGGCATGGCTATGGGAGATCCAACAGCAGCAGATTGCTTATCTGTTATTACTACAAAAGATGGCGGACTTTCTTGGCAAAAGAAATCTTGTACAGATTTACCAAAGACGTATAAAGATGAAGCTGCTTTTGCGGCGAGTAATACCAATATAAAGAGTATCGACAATACGGTTTGGATGGTTACAGGAGGATCAAAAGCACGGGTATATAAATCATCAAACAAAGGGGTAACTTGGCAAGTAGTTGATACCCCAATTATTCAAGGAAATGGGTCACAAGGAATCTATTCAGTCGATTTTTATGATGAGCAAAACGGTATCATAATCGGAGGCGATTATTCCAATCCAAAAGGAAATAAACAAAATAAAGCCATCACCAAAGATGGTGGGCAAACATGGACTTTGGTTTCAGATGGTCAAGACCCAAATTATCGAAGTTGTGTGCAATATATACCGAATACAGAGGGGCAAGGTGTAATAGCGGTAGGAAAAATGGGTATTTCCATTTCAAATAATGGAGGCGTTACTTGGCAAAAGGTAAATACAAAGGCTTATTATACCATTCGTTTTGTAGATAAATATACCGCTTGGTTAGGAGGTAACGAAAGTCTAGGACTCATGCATCTTACCTATTAATTATAAAATACTTATGGTAATTGATAATCTATCTCAAATCCAAAGACTTATTACATCTAAACTCTTAAAAGCAATTAGCCTTTAGCAATTAGCCGAACAAAGAACAAGCTAATTACCAAAAGCTAAAAGTAAATGGCAAAGGAGTTATTATTTACTGCCTAAAAGTAATATTTCATTGCCTACAACTTCTGTAACATAGCGCTTATTTCCCTCTTTGTCATCATATTCACGATGGGTAAGTTTTCCGCGAATGATAACTTCTTTTCCTTTTTGAAGGTATTTTTCAGCAATTTCGGCAGTTTTATTCCATAATACAACCGTGTGCCATTCGGTGTTCGTAATTTTTTCGCCTTGCGTATTGGTGTAATTTTCGTTGGTAGCAAGACTTATTCGTGCTAATTTTTTGCCATTGTCAAAATTTGTAATTTCGGGATTGTTTCCTAAATTTCCGATTAACTGTACTTGGTTTCTTAACGTATTCATAAGATAAGGTATTAAAATTAATAATTATTGTTTTGTCGTTACGATTTACTACTTGTTCGATTTCGACACTGCAAATAACTGACGAGCTATACTATTATATCGGTAGTTAAACGATTACTTTCGTAAATAAACGGTTGTAAATGAATAAATAATTATTTTGTGTAGTTAATTCACACAAAATCAGTCGTTTTTGAATGGTCGTTTTTTTGATATTCTTTTTTTGTATTTTTGGGTTTATTAATGAGTTAGCATTTATTTAAAACAGACAACAATGTACGGACTGAAAGAATTAAAAACAGCAATCGTAATCGAAGATAATTCGGTTGAGTGTCCTGTGAGAGATTGTTCTGTGAAAGTTGATAGACAACGAAAATCTTTTAAAAGAGAGAAAAAATATCAATGCCCTACACATAAAATATTTGTTTCGCCAACAACTTTTGAGTATGAAACGGAACAAGATAATTTATTGTGGTTTGACAGTAAAGACAAACTTTTATATGATGAAATAAAAAAAGTCAAGAGAGAAAGCCGTATTTCAAGAGACAATAGTGAAGATGCATTGACTTGGAATGTTATGAGATTCCTTGACAGACAAGAAGTTCTAAAAGATTTTCTTTCTCAATTATCAAACAAAAACATAAAAGAAGCAGAATTGATTTTGTGGTCATATTCTCCAAAAGAAAACTCAGACTGGTCATTGTTGAATAAAGCAAGAATAGAATTTGGTGAAACAGTTGCCAGAGGTTCAGAACCTGATATTATAATAAGAACAGACAAAGTATTATATTTTTTAGAAGCAAAATTAACTGCAAAAAACGAAACAAAACCAAGTGACGTACATAACAGAAAGAAATACGAAACAGGCGGAAATAATCAGTTTAAACAAATCTTCAAATCTGATTATGAAACTGTTGCTGTAAAGGAAAAACGATACGAATTAATGCGATTCTGGATACTCGGTAGTTGGATGGCAAAACAAATGGGAATAGACTTTGAATTTTATAGTTTGGTAATGAAATCTCGTGAACAAAAAATAAAAGAAGACTTTGGTAAACACATAATTGAAACCCCCGAACGAAAATTTTCACGTATGACTTGGGAGCAAATTTATGATTATATTAAAACGCTCACGAACAACAAGGAAAAACAAAAAATAACTGATTATTATGAGAATAAGACTATTGGGTATAGTTCCAATAGTACAATAATAAAGGCATTTGACATTTAAAATATGGACGAATATAAAAAAACAAATGCTAACAAAGGCTATACGTAATGCGGGTATAGTGCTAATTATGAACATTGTAGTAGCAAATATAATTTGTGGTAAATTGAAAAATAATAGTT
>JANTFW010000048.1 GCA_024763245.1 Flavobacteriaceae bacterium
GCGGCAACCAATTAGCCCAAACGACACTGCTTAGCGATGGAATGCAAGTCTGGGTAAGTCAAGGAATAGGAAGCTGTGCGGAACGATTACTAATCGATTTAATTGAAAATTGTAATTACCTAGTGATTGAGAAAGTGGCTGATGTATCTCAAGTATCGATTGCAGGTGAAGTAATTACATATACAGTAAGTATTACAAATGTAAGTATCACAGCCGTAGGAAATATTGTTGTGACAGATCCATTGATTGATGATTTGGAATATCTAAGTGGAGATGATGGTAATGGAATATTAGATCCAAATGAAACTTGGATTTATACAGGTACGTATACGGTAACACAAGATGATATTGATAGCAATGGAATAGATACAAATGGATTAGTTGACAATGATGGTGATATTGATAACTGTGCTACAGTAACAGGAACAAGTACATTGAGTAATACCAGTATTTTGTTAACTAGTTGTGTGGAAGTAATTATTGATTATAGTAACAATGGCGAACCTGCCTATACAGTAACCAAGGAAGCTGATGTAGAGACTGTTTCTGTTGCAGGGGATATCATTACCTATACTATAACGGTTACAAATACAGCAACTTTTGGTATATTGAATCTAAATTTATATGATGGAATTATTCCTAATTTACAATTAATAAGTGGAGATGTTGATAATGATGGTATTTTAGATGTAGGAGAAATTTGGGTTTTCCAAGGTACTTATACCGTAACTCTAGAAGATTTGATGGGATATGGTATCGATGCTGATGGTGATATAGATGGCGATGGTGATATTGATAATATTGTTTACGTAAATGGTACGGATCCAGGTGGTGATGATTTAGATGAAGTGACAGCTAGTGAGATTGTATTACTTGACTTTATATTTATCCCTGATGGTTTTTCACCAGATGGAGATGATATTAACGATACTTTCGAAATTATAGGATTGGCAGATCACTATCCAAACTTTACATTACAGATTTATAACCGTTGGGGAAATATTGTATATGATTACAAGAATCATGGCAATATTACACCGGATTGGTGGGATGGATTCTCAAATGGAAGAGCTACTATAGGTTCCAATATTAAAGTTCCTACCGGAACTTACTATTATATTTTAGATTTCAATGATGGAGAACGTAAACCGTTAGTCGATTGGATTTATTTAACACGAACTGAATAATAATAACAGTACGATGAAAAGATTATTAATATTTTTGGTAATACTAGTGTTTGATACACTAGTATTACCTACTAAAATGGAGGCACAACAAGATGCTCAATATACACAGTATATGTATAATATGAATATCTTAAATCCCGCGTATGCTGGATCAAAAGAGGGTACTTTGAGTGCGTCACTATTAGGACGTACACAATGGGTAGGTATACCAGGAGCCCCTCAAACTATGACACTGTCAGCACATTCACCAATAACCGAGAGAATGGGATTAGGTTTATCTATTTTAGCTGATAAAATAGGACCTATAAATGAACAGTTTGTTTTTGCAGATTATTCGTATACCATTCCACTAGGTTATTACGATAATTTATCATTTGGTGTGAAAGGTGGAATCTCTATGATAAATGCTAGTTTAACGGATTTATTAACCATTACAGATGGCGATATCAATTTTGATACAGACATTAATAATCTTAAGCCTAATTTTGGTTTTGGTGCCTTTTATTATAGTGATATTTACTATGTTGGAATTTCTATTCCAAATTTATTAAAAACAACGTATCTTGAGAAGAATGGAGGACTAGTAACAAATATTAGTAAAAAAAGTCACTTATTTATTACAGGAGGTTATGTGTTTGACCTCTCTTATGATTGGAAATTTAAACCTTCATTTATGACTAAGGCAACTCTAGGAACACCACTTTCTGTAGATTTATCAGCTAATTTTTTATTCGATGAACGTTATGAGGTGGGAGCCTCTTATCGATGGGGAGATTCGGTAAGTTTATTGTTAAATGCAAAAATATCAAATACTCTAAGAGTAGGGTATTCATACGATTTTACAACATCAGCATTAAATAATTTCAACAGTGGATCGCACGAAATTATTTTATTATTTGATTTAATGACTACTTATGAAATTATATCACCTAGATTTTTCTAATTTATAGAACACATGAAAGAAGTTATTTTTTATATCTCATTAGCATTTTCATTTATATCAACCTTTGCACAGGAATATGATGAAGATCCCTCTAAAAGAATTCCAGATCACACCGATGAATATCGTATCGCAAATTTAGAAGTTAATTCGTACGATTCAGATTTTGGAGTTACCTATTTTGAAGACAATAAAATTTTATTTTCTTCAACCAGAAAAGATAGTGATAATAGTGGAAAAAAATGGAAGGGTAACAATCAACGATTTTTAAATTTTTATGTTGGTGAGACGGATGATTTAGGAAATGTTATTTCCTATGAAAGCTTAAAAGGTGAAGGCAATACCAAATTTCATGAATCTAATGCCACTTTTAATAAGGATCATACCAAAGTCTATTTTACAAGAAATAATTTTTATGAATCAAAAAAAGGCTTATCAAAGGACAGAAAGATGAAACTTTCCATCTATATTGCTGATGTAGATGCAGATGGAAAATGGCATAATACGGTTCCTTTTCCTTATAATAGTGATGAATATAATAATGGGCATCCCACACTTAGTCTAGACGGTAAAACTATGTATTTTACTTCTGATATGCCTGGAACAATTGGCAAAACAGATATTTTTAAAGTAGAAATTACAGAAACAGGTACTTTTACAGTACCAGAAAATCTTGGCGGTAATGTTAATACTCCAGGCCGCGAAATGTTTCCATTTATAGCTGCTGATGGGACCTTGTATTTTTCATCCGATTATCATAAAGGAAAGGGAAAGTTAGATATTTTTAAAACCGATAGTGATGAACTAGAGTTGGCAGCAATTCAAAATATTGGAGAACCTTTTAACAGTAGTCGAGACGATTTTGCGTTTGTCTTAAATGACAATTTATTAGAGGGATATTTTTCTTCGAATAGACCCGGAGGTAGAGGAGATGATGATATCTATTATTTTGTCAATAAGAATAAATCAAAAATAATTAAGAAAAAAGAACCCCTACCTGATATTCCCTGTACAAACTTAATTTCGGGTGTTATTACAGATAAAAAAGATGAATCTATACTAGAGAATGCTTTGGTTGAAATTTTTGATGAGCAAGGTAATACCGTCTATAAAGTTAAAGTAGGACCTGACGGTCATTACGAATATGAGACTCCGTGTGAAAAAGCATATACTATAAAAGCTTCTAAACCACTATATTTAGATAAAGAAATTACAGTTTTTGCTACAGATGTATTAGGGCAGGAGGTTGTTGCTAATATCAGTTTAGTACCTGAAATTACTAAAGTAAATGGTAAAATAGTTATTGATATCGAATCTATATATTTCGACTTCGACGACTATAGAATTACTCCTCAGGCAGCTTTAGAATTAGATAAAGTAATAGCTTTTATGAATAAATATCCAAAGGTAATTATAGAGGGTGGTTCCCATACGGACTCTAGAGGTCGGGCGGATTATAATATGCAACTCTCAGAGAAAAGAGCTGCCTCAACGGTAAATTATATTATGAAGAATGGTCATTTTGATGCCACAAGAATATCAGCACATGGTTTTGGAGAAACACAGTTAGTGAATAATTGTTCTGATGGGGTTAGATGTAGTGATGAAGAACATGCCAAGAATAGACGTACGGAGTTTGTTATTATAAATGCCGATACACTGGAACAATAGTTCTTTTTTTATATTTAAAAAGTGATTTTCTATATAAGTAGAAAATCACTTTTTCTTTATTTTGACATGAGTAATCTTATTAATACCTTTACCACAAATATTTTATTGAATGAATCGAAAAGAAAAATTTGATACTACCATTACAGAAGGTTATAAAACAAAAGGAGAGTCTATTATTTTTGGGGCTGCAATGTTAGATGGAGAAACCATACCGGAGGCATTTGTAAAGATACCACTCAAAACCATTAATAGACATGGTTTAATCGCAGGAGCAACCGGTACAGGAAAAACAAAAAGTCTACAAGTCTTTGCTGAAAACCTATCCGAAAAAGGAATTCCTGTATTATTGATGGATATAAAAGGAGATTTAAGTGGCTTAGCAAAACCAAGCCCAGGACACCCTAAAATTGATGAAAGACATAAAGCCATTGGATTACCCTTTACCCCAAAGTCTTTTCCGGTAGAATTACTTACTATTTCTGAGCAAAATGGGGTACGAATGCGCGCAACAGTATCCGAGTTTGGCCCGGTGCTATTGTCTAGAATTTTAGACTTAACAGAAACACAATCCGGAATTGTTTCTGTTCTTTTTAAGTATTGCGATGACCACAAACTCCCACTATTAGATTTAAAAGATTTTAGAAAAGTTTTACATTTTGCTACAAACGAAGGAAAGAAAGTAATTCAGGATGAATATGGTCGTATTTCAACAGCAAGTACCGGAAGTATTCTAAGAAAAATTATCGAACTAGAACAACAAGGAGGTGATTTATTCTTTGGAGAACGTTCTTTCGAAGTTGATGATCTTTTACGGATAAACGAAGAGGGTCGTGGTATAATTTCTATATTACGATTAACAGATATCCAAGACAAGCCAAAGTTGTTTTCTACATTTATGTTGCAATTATTGGCAGAGGTTTATGCTACTTTTCCGGAACAAGGGGATAGTGATAAACCGGAGTTAGTCATTTTTATCGATGAGGCACATTTAGTATTCGAAGAAGCCTCTAAGGCTCTATTGTCTCAATTAGAAAATGTAGTAAAATTAATTCGTTCTAAAGGAGTAGGTGTGTACTTTGTTACTCAAAATCCTAAAGATGTACCGGAAGATATTTTAGCTCAGTTGGGTTTAAAAATTCAACATGCACTACGTGCTTTTACAGCAAAAGACCGTAAAGCTATTAAGTTAGCTGCTGAAAATTATCCGGATTCTGAATTTTATGATACTGATGAAGTCTTAACACAATTAGGAATCGGTGAAGCATTTATTTCCGTATTAGATGAAAAAGGACGTCCTACACCTTTAGCAGCTACCATGATGCGTGCGCCAATGAGTCGAATGGATATTCTGACACCTAATGAATTAAATGTATTGATAGATGACTCACGACTAGCACCAAAGTATAATGAGACTATTGATAGAGAGAGTGCTTACGAGTTATTGAACGACAAAATAGATGTTATACACCAACAAATTGAAAAGGAAGAAACTAAAAAGAAAAAAGCTAAAACTACGCGTTCAAGGACAAGAAAGAGTACACGAATGAATCCTGTTTTAAAAGTCGTTACAAGTGCTACATTTATTAGAGGAGTCCTTGGTATTCTTAAAAGAGTAATGAAATAATATTTTAAAAATGATAAAAAAGACCCTTTTTTTACTAGTATTGATTGGTTTGCTGTATAGTTGTAATAATAACGATGCATTTATTGTTGAAAAGGCTAGAGTAGGCAATATAACTAAGGATACCCAAATCAAAGATTTAAAAGAAATTTTTTCTAAGGACTCTATAGTTCCTGTTCTTACAGATGTTAATGAAGAAGATGATCAAAAAAATCAATATTTTAAGGAGGATGATAAATATTTAATCTATCAAAAAGGAGGAAAGCATCTACTTACGATTATTCCAATGGAGCCTAATGATTCTTCGCGAATTAAAAGTGTGGAGATATTTGACAATCGCTATAAAACACGTAAGGGAATATCATTATTCTCACCTTACAAAGATATATATGCAGCCTATAAACTGAGTGTGACCAATACAATCTTATCCGCTCATATTGATATTGATGCGTTGAATGCTACTATGGCTATCGACAAAAAAGATATAGGTATTAATGAGTTTAATCGTGACGAAATAAAGCCCGAACAAATTCCCGATTTAGCCAAAGTAAAGCATTTCACTATTTGGTTTAATTAATTTCTTTTTATTTTATTTAATACTTTTTTTGTTTAAAGTGTTGTACCTTTGAGTAGTGTTAAGTGTACAATGTCTAGACAATCTGTACTGATCATAAAAATATTTCTTTTTATTGTCGTTTTTTTTAATGAAAAAAGAATAGCGGCACAAATAGAGACGTCGGTATGGCAAACCTACCATAGCCCGATTTACTCAAATTTATCATCGATTCAAGCTAACAGAGATACCCTTTTTGTTGGGAGTAATAAAGGAATTCTATTTAAAAAACCAGAATCTAAATGGCAAGTATTAGTAACAAATAACGATATTTCTTTTGACCGAATCCATATTATACATGCCAATCAGATTTATGTGGCTGAAAATACAATATATCAAGAATCAACACTGTTTTTTTGGAATGGCATGAATTGGAAAGAGATAGAAACGCCAATTGTCAATTCTATTTCCGATATGTATTTCGAAGATAAAAATAATGGTATTATCACGAGTTATGGTGAATTAGCTCAATTAAAAAATGCTGTTTGGAAACACATTAATCCACCAACAAACAAGTTTGTTTCAAATCTTGTTGTTACTAATCTGGATAATTTTTATGTGTTAGTAGCAGGTGAAGGGGTGTATCATTTCACTGGGAGCTGGAAGTTAATGCCAGATACTAAAGACACAAAATTGATAAAAAAAATAGATGATAAAATTTTTCTTCTGGAAAATGAAGCTCTATTCGAATTAATTGATGATAAATTGATACTACGGTCAAAAAATGAGATGTGGAATCAAGTTAATAATATAACAATTACCAATAAAAACTTAATAGTAGGAGTTGGTGATAATGGCTTAATATTGAACTTTGTAGATAATAATGCTATCCTTGAACAGCACAGTATTTCCGTTAATCTTAATGATGTGATTTGTAGGAAAGATACGTGTTATATCGTGGGCGATGATGGTACTATTTTGCTTAATAAAAACCTTCCGGATACTGTAAAATCCGGATTTGAATGGAAGGGTTTTGAAAAAAAATATTTCAAACAATTTGCAAAAATAGTAGATGATGAATATGGAGTAGTGGTTGCCGATTTTAATAGTGATGGTAAACCGGATATTTTTACTAACGGTTTGTTTGAAAAAGAACATCTCTATATCAATACGAAACAAGGTGAATTTCTGGATCAGGCAGAAGAATTTGGTGTTGTAGTGGAAAAAAACAAACTCAATCTAGGGGCTTGTGCTACCGATGTTGATAATGACGGATTTATTGATTTATATATCAGTGTCTTAAATGGCCCAAATATTTTGTATAAAAATAGAGGGGGAACCCATTTTGTCAATTATTCTTCAATATCCGGGGGTATAGGAGAACCTACAGACAGAACCAATATGAGCGCCTTTGCCGATATAGATAATGATGGGGATCTAGATTTGTTTATTACCAACGAAAATTCGACCAATAGATTATATCGAAATAATGGAGCAGGTATTTATACTGAAATCACCAGAAGTGCGGGTGTATTATCCGATTTTGGAGGTAATTCGGCAAGTTTTGCTGATATAGATAATGATGGTGATGTTGATTTATTTGTTACCAACTGGTCAACACAAAATCTATTATACAAGAATATGTTTAAGGAAAGTGGACAAATTTTCTTTGAAAATATAACCGAGAAAGCGAATGTGGGTGGACACGCATTTTCTAAAAGTAATGCTTGTGTATTTGCTGATGTGGATAATGATGCGGATTTAGACCTCTTTGTAAGCAATAGAAAAACGACCAATCATCTGTATTTTAATGACGGTAAAGGTAATTTTATAGAGCACTTAGAGGCTTTTCCAAAAGACAATGATAAAAGCTATGGCGCTGTTATCGCAGATTTTGATTCTGATGGTTGGAAAGATATTTATGTTTCTAATGTTGGAAAAAACAAACTGTATAAAAACCTAAATGGCAGCTTTAAACCGGTTTCTCAAAAATATAATGCAGATATTGGAGGATACAGTACCGGATCAGCATTAATTGATTATGATTCTGATAATGATTGGGATATTTACGTTTCCAATTATGTGGGTAAGAGTAGTGTACTTTTACATAATAAAGGAAATACGAACACACACACACTTTCTATTATTCTTAAAGGTAATATTAACAATAGTAATAGCATTGGAACCAAAGTTTATGTGTATTCAAATAAATCTAAAGATTCGGTACTCTATTACAACGAAGTAATTAGTGGTTCGGGATATGTTTCTATGAATGAGACCAAACACATTATTCCTGTAAACGATAAAAATACTTATCTTAAAGTGGTTTTTCCTAATGGTATTATACGTGAGTTTAGTAATTTGCCTACAGATAAAACTGAATTTATTATTGAAGATGTTAGCGGATTTAAAAAAAATAGCACTTTATTTAGGAAGTACATAAAAAGGCAATTCTTAGATCCACACAATTTATTTGTATTGCTTAAGTATATTTTAGTGGTATTGCTATTAGGATTATTTGTGTACAAAACCCTACCTATAATTTATTTTCCTAAGCTTTATGTTTGGGGCTTAGCACTTTTGCTCTTGGTGTTTTATGCAACTCAAAATCATTATTTTGAATATGATTCCATTGTGCTGTCAACCTTGCTTCCTCTAAGTAGTATTATAGTCTTAACAATGTTGCTATTTACATTTTTTGAAAAACATTTTTTAAGAGAACAAGCTTTTATAAAACAAAATCAAATTAAGATAAAATTATCACGTGATTTACATGATGATCTTTCGGCAACCATTAGTAGTATTGGATTTTATTTGGCAGTTATCAAATCAAAAATAGAAGTAAAGCAACAAAAGCTTAGTAAAATGTTACTTAAATCGGAAACTTTGGTTCAAAATGCTAGTGATTCCCTTACCGATTTAATATGGGCTATAAATCCTAAACCAGAAAGGCTCAGTAATTTACTTTTGAGATTACAAAATAATTACCAAACCATCTTTATCGACAAAGGGATTCACTTTAAAATCCTAAGGAATAGTACAAAAGATGTTTTTCTCTACGATACGAATAAACAGCATGTATATTTAATTGTAAAAGAAGCTATTACTAATAGTTTAAAATATGCAGAGGCTACAGAAATAAGCATTATTATTAGTAGAAATCGTAATAAAACACAACTGTTAATCCAAGATAACGGTAAGGGCTTTGATTTGGATGCAGTAAAGCATAAAGGACACGGATTAACTAATATTAAAGAGAGAGTATCTGAACTGGAAGGTATCTTAAATATTGATTCATCTGTCGGTATAGGAACCACTATTACGGTAATTTTTTAAAGAATAGCTATCTCGGTAAAATGACGTAAAAGTGTCATTGTATAAGTCATAATTTGTATGCAAATTTGTAAAGTAAATGATTTACGTAACAATCATAGAGGACCATCAAGATTTTAGAGAAGGTTTAACGTTTTTGTTAAATGCTTCCGAAGGCTATACTTGTGTGGATAATTTTGGTTCTGCAGAAGAGGCTATATCCTCTTTATCAGGACGTGAAGATGTTATTCTTTTAGATATTAATTTACCTGAATTATCAGGAATTGAAGCCATTCCCTTAATTAGAGAAAAGCATCCGCAAGTTAAAATCATCATGTTGACTGTCTGTGATGACGATGATACAATTATTCAAGCCATACTGGCTGGAGCTGATGGCTATTTATTAAAAAAAACAGCACCAGAAAAACTATTAAGCTCTTTACAAGACACCCTAGAGGGTGGAAGTGCTATGACACCGAGTATTGCTAATAAAGTGTTTAGTCTTTTTAAAAAACACGTTCCGGTCAAGAATAATGCTATTAGTCTATCTTCCAGAGAATCCGAAGTGTTACAGTTGTTAGTAGAAGGTTTGGATACTGCAAAAGTGGCTAAAAAATTGTTTATAAGTATACAAACGGTACGAAACCATATTCGTCATATTTATAAAAAACTACAAGTGCATTCTAAGTCTCAGGCCGTTGCCAAAGCGATTAAAGAAGGTTTGGTTTAAAAATGACCTATTTGTGTCATTGACTTGTGTTATTCGAGTTTGTAATTTCGAGGCATAGATTAACACATAAACCTAAAAATTATGAAAAAAAGTTATTTTATGCTAATTGCATTATTGTTTAGCACAAGTTTATTCGCTCAAAAAGTTGTGGCACTTCATAGCCCAACTAACGGAATTCAATATTTTGATGATGATAACCCCTTACAATCAGCTTATACGGCTGCGGTAGATAATGATACACTTTATTTACCCGGAGGAAGTCTTGCACCACCTACAAAATTTGAAAAGAAATTGACCATTTATGGAGCAGGACATTACCCCTCATCAACAACTGCGACCGATAAAACTAATATCATAGGAAATGTTATCTTTAGTGATGAGGCTGATGGTTCACATTTAGAAGGAGTTGTTGTATCAAGTAATGTTTATTTTGATGATAATGAATCTGTAAATGATCTCGTCATTAAAAGGTGTAAAATTAATTATTTAAATATAACCGGTAATAGAACTAATCCTAGTGAAAATTGTACATTTCAAGAAAATATCATTTATGCCTTTAGTATTGGAAACTTGATAAATTCAAATTTTTTTAACAACATTATTGAAGCTAATATACCCGAAGCTAGAAATCTCATTTTTCTAAATAATATATTCTTACGATCAACATATTATCATCCTGTTTTTGATTATGCTGATAATTGTATGATTAAAAATAATATTTTTCTTCAAGAATCTTCCAACCATGGTGTAGCTGATGGTTCTGGTGAAAGCACCTATAGTCATAATATAGTATGCTTTTCTTTTGATCCAGAAAATACGTCTGCTTTTGGAACAGATCCTATACTAGATAGTAATTACATAGTAACTCGTGCAGATGTTTTAGTAGATCAAACCGGAGGTACTTTTGATTATATACATGATTATCATCTTCAAGCAGGTACAGCTACCTTTTTAGGGGACGATGGTTACGAAACCGGTATTTATGGTGGTTATTATCCTTGGAAAGAGGAATCTATTCCAGTAAATCCACATATTAGTAGTAAAGATATCTCAGGAACTTCAGATAGTAATGGGAAAATTCATGTAGATATTAATGTACATGCACAAGATAGATAGATTATGAGAGCTCTAAAATTAATTCCACTGGTGTGGCTATTAATAAGCTTGCTTTTTTCTATCTACACCCAGGCGCAATATCCGGTAGGTCAAGAAACGGGTGAGCCACATTATATTGTGGGTTACGAATATGCATTTAATCAAGGCGAAGGGCAAACCTATGTACCGGTTACACCTACACAAGATTATAATTTACTTACCGATATCGATGTAAGTGCCTTAACAAATAATGTAAATATATTCCGTATTCGCTTTAAAGATGATCTTGGTAAATGGAGTAGTACGCTTACCAAACTTTTTATTAAACCAGTACAAGCCGATACAGGAACGGACACCAAGATAGTAGGTTACGAATATGCATTTAATCAAGGCGAAGGACAAACCTATGTACCGGTTACACCTACACAAGATTATAATTTACTAACCGATATCGATGTAAGTGCCTTAACAAATAATGTAAATATATTCCGTATTCGCTTTAAAGATGATCGTGGTAAATGGAGTAGTACGCTTACTAAACTCTTTATTAAACCAGTACAAGCCGATACTGGAACGGACACCAAGATAGTGGGTTACGAATATGCTTTTAACCAAGGCGAAGGACAAACCTATGTGCCAATAACACCCACAAACGATTATAATTTACTTACCGATATCGATGTAAGTGCTTTAACAGATAATGTAAATATATTCCGTATTCGCTTTAAAGATGATCGTGGTAAATGGAGTAGTGTGCTTACCAAACTCTTTATTAAACCAGTACAAGCCGATACAGGAATGGATACAAAAATAGTGGGTTACGAATATGCATTTAATCAAGGCGAAGGACAAACCTATGTGCCAATAACACCCACAAACGATTATAATTTACTTACCGATATCGATGTAAGTGCTTTAACAAATAATGTAAATATATTCCGTATTCGCTTTAAAGATGATCGTGGTAAATGGAGTAGTACGCTTACCAAACTCTTTATTAAACCACCATCTAGCGATAGCTTAACTGATAACAAATTGGTATCCTATGCATATTGGTTTGATAATGATATCACTACAAAACGCCAAATTGATATAGATCCGGAAGTAACTGACCTACTGGTTCAAGAATTAGATATGACGTATATTTGGCGTGGTGAGCACCATCTACAAAGTCAATTTAAAGATATTTACGGAAAATATAGTTTGGTAATGACCGATACTATTGTCAAAACCCCTTTTCCTATTGCTGCATTTGATGTAGATAACACAGGAGTTTGTTTAGGTGAAAGTGTTAATTTTACGGATGCTGGTAGTATTGATTATGATACGATTACTTACGATTTTGGTGACGGTACAACAAGTACTGAACTCAATGTGTCACATACGTATACTGCAACGGGTGTTTACGATGCCTCTTTAACCGTTGTAGATACCGAAACAGGTCTTGATAGTGTGTTAGTTAAGAGTATTACGGTTCGTGATTATCCGAGTAATGGGATACATATTTCGGGCGAGATACCGGCTTGTTTTGGCGATATTATTACGCTAACTGCAGATGAAGAAGATGCCGTATATTTATGGTCTAATGGTGAAGAAACACAGAGCATATCGGTCACGGAGCCTGGAGATTATTATGTTGAGGTTTCATTAGATTCACCTCCTTCTTGCACTGTACAATCAAACACTATTAACGTTAGTTTTTATCCAGAAATTGATAATTCGATAAGTCTTCAAGATTATCCTTTATTGCTAACGGCAAATCAAACGAATGCAACTTATCAATGGGTAGATTGTACAAATGGTAATATGCCTATTGAAGGGGCTACTAATGTATCGTTTGAACCTACAGTAAATGGTGAATATGCTGTTGAAATAACACAAAATGGCTGTACAATAAGCTCAGATTGTATTACAATTGGTAGTGTGGCAATTGCAGATTATGCCATCAAGCAATTAGTGCATTTATATCCAAATCCGGTATTGGATGAACTCCAACTTGAATCTGAAGTTCCCATTAGTATTCAAGTATATAATTCAAACGGCAAAATAATTTTGATTAAAAATGTTATCCATACCATCGATAGTATCGATTTTTCACAGCTTAGTTCCGGCTTGTATTTTGTTAGAGTAAGGATTTTGTCGGGTGTTTGGGAAAATAAAAGTACTTTGTTTAAACTAATTAAATTGTAATTAATGTGTAATTAGTATTAAACTGCAAAAAATACATCATATTATTTTTTGCAGTTTTTTTTATAAAAAAAATGCTATGAATTTGTTTTTTTTATATGTTTGTTAAGTCTATAGAAATCTAATCATTATTCTATGAAACGTATAATTGTTGACTTTAATAAATTGACAAATGAAATTCTTGATTTGTTAGTGACTAAATATCCAAATGGTTATAATGCTATTGATATCATAACTTTTCACGACAAAAATAAAAATAGAATAGATGCGATAGAAGTACGTGATGAAGATGCAATTTATTTAGTCAAAGTAAGTAATAAATTGGCAGATTCTATGGAAGGATATGAAGCAACTATAATACCGGATATTAGTATTGACGAAGTAGTCCCTGAAAAAGAAATTTTTTTAGAAGATGAATTAGATTTTCCCGATGACTCGACCGATTTTGAGGAGGTAGTTTAAATGTCAAATATCCAATTAATTAGTGTAATTTTGCACTATGCCTAATCTATTACTACCCGATATTTCGGTGAATAAAATTGCAGTAAAAGTACGAGCAACTTCCGAAAAAAAAATTAAATCCGGACATCCTTGGATTTTTTCTGATAGTATTATTAAACAGAATAAAGAAGCCAAAACCGGAGATATTGCCATTATTTTCGATTCCAAAAAAAATACGTTTTTGGCACTTGGTTTATTTGATATGCAATCTCCTATCCGTATTAAGATCCTACAATTTTATACCCCTGATACCCTTAATGAAATTTGGTTTCAACAAAAAATAGAGCAAGCCTACCAAAAACGCCTTGAATTATTAAAATCGGATACCAATTCGTACAGACTTCTATTCGGTGAAAATGACAGTTTTCCGGGCTTAATTGCAGATGTCTATAACGATGTGTTGGTAGTAAAATTATATAGTGCCATTTGGTTTCCTTATTTATCCAAAATTTTGCCGCTATTGCTGGCGAAATCGCAATGTAAAAGTTTGGTTATCCGGTTTAGTAGAAGGTTACAATCTCATAAACTTACCCATGGCATTACGGATGGAACAGTATTGTTTGGTTCATTAAATTACGAAGAAGTAGTTTTTAAAGAATATGGTGTAAATTTTTTAACCAATGTAATTTATGGACACAAAACGGGTTATTTTTTAGATCATAGACACAATAGAAAAAAAGTGGGACAGCTAGCAAAAGATAAAACCCTATTAGATGTTTTTTCTTATGCCGGTGGTTTTTCGGTTCACGCTTTAGTTGGTGGGGCAAAAGAAGTACTTAGTCTAGATATTAGCACACAAGCACTTGAAATGGCTAAAAAAAATACTCAATTAAACCACTTTTTAGGTACGCATAGTATACTTGCAGCTGATGCCTTTGAAGGTATGAAACAACTGCTCACAGCACATAAAAAATTTGATATTATAGTAATCGATCCCCCTTCTTTTGCCAAAAGTCAAAAAGAGGTCGAAAAAGCATTACACAGTTATGCGAGATTAGTTCGTTTGGGAGTCCAATTACTAACCAAGGGAGGTGTTCTTGTTATGGCCTCATGTTCTTCACGAGTAGGCGCAAACGATTTTTTTAACTTAGTGGAGACAACGATAACCAATTCCGGTTTCCGATTCCAAATTTTGGATAAAACTTTTCATGATATAGACCATCCCATTCAATTTCCAGAGGCCGCTTATCTAAAATGTGGTTATTATAAAATTTTCTAAATTTTTTTCGTATATTTGTAGTGATAGAATCGTAACTATCTTATTAATAGATTGTTACGATATAATGCCTGCCTCCGATTTACACAGTCAAAAAGATACCTATGAAATTGAAATCAATCCAATGCTTGTAGATACTCCCGATTCTAAAGTATATGTAAAAATAGCTTATTTCTTAAACAACAAAAAGTTGAATAAACTACTGGTTTTTGATAGTAAAACTACGATTATCGAAAAAAGTTTTTACCACGATGTGGATACTTTAATAACATATCAATATGAATTAATACAAAATGAGAAACCGGTTAAAAGTAAAATACTAGAATTACAAGATACCTACCTCTATATAAATGGAGAGTAGCAGCCTTATTCAATTCTAGTTAACAGTTTCGCTAAGGACTCAGTTGCCGGTATACGTTCTAATACCATTTTTAGAAAAACAGTAATAGGAATGGCTAAAATGAGTCCGACAATTCCAAAAATAAAGCCCCAAATAGCTAAGCTAAAGAGTACCGATATGGTATTAATCTGAAAACTTTTACCTAAAAGTATAGGCTCTAGAACACCGCCTATACCAACTTGTGTGGCAATTAATAGTGAAGCAAAGATTAAAAAATTCCCCGTACTTGCAATTTCTACAAATCCAAACAAAATGAGAACGGTAGTAATAAAAAAGGAGCCTAATAGCTGTACAAAATTTAATAGAAAAGCCATAAACCCCCAAAAAATAGCAAATTTAACACCAAAAGAAAAAGCAATTATGCTAAACCCAATTCCCGTTAATATGCTGGTTATAAACTTAACTTTAATATAGCCATTTAAAGAAGATTTAATATTTCTAAACACATGAATACTATGCTTATTATGATTGGTAACTCGATTTAGAAAATTTTCAAACAAATGTGCTCCGGTAAGAAAAATCGCCAAGAAAAAAAAGGTCATAAATAAACCGGAAATAAAAGTGCTTATTTCATTTAATAATTTGCTAGAGTGTTTTTCAATTAAATCTTGAAAATCTATACTATTAGTATGTGTGTTTGTTTCGGGGATAATGCCTAAAAAATGTTGAACCTTTAGTAATAAAGGATTAATTTTATGATTAGCCTCAGCAATAATTTCATTTTTAGAATGTAGTAATTCAATACTTGTATTTTGTACTATCTTAATATTAACAGCAAAAAATAAAATGGTAAAAACAACTATAATAACAATGCCTAGCCAATTTGGAATTTGTTTGCTTTCAAACCAATTTAGAACTGGAAGTAGTAGCAGTGCTATAAATAAGGCAAGAAATAGGGGAATAAAAATAAAAGAAAACAATCGCAATACAAACAAGATCACTACCGATGCAATGATGAGCAAGGATACCTTAATTATTTTAATGTCTTTTTTTAAATAATCCAATCTACACGAATTTATGCTTCAAAATTAGATATTAATAATTACATAAGCTTCATATTTTTTTATAATAGTAAAAAAATAACATATTATTTACACAATATAGCCTAGAGGACTTTTATTTCTTTTTACATTTGCTCCTCAAAATTCGAATTATTATGAGACAAACTATCCTTGCCCTACTTTTTTTTAAGAGCCTTGTTTTGTTAGCACAAGATTCTATACCCGATGTGTATTCCAATATTTATTATGATAAGGATTGTAAGTTGTATTACAAATACAAACATAAAAAATACTATGCTTCTGAAACTCCTACTACCTTAACACTAGAGAACTTAAAGGGAAATCCTATGGCTACTGCAAAAGGTATAGGTTTTGATTTTAACGATGATCAACTTAACGGTACACTATATTATGGATTAATAAATTATGACGATTCTGTTTATCCTACTCCGGTATGGTTTGGACGAAGTGTCGAAATTAGTAATGGAGAGGCGCAAGTAGATATTCTAAAGAGATTATCCGGAAGATATGATATGATTTCTTGGAAAAAAAATGGCAAAGGTACTCTGGGATATAGAGTAAGTAATGCTAAAGGGAATTTATTATACGATGGTGTAATTGGTTTTACTTACGATAAAGAAAAAGGCTTTAGTATTGCCAATACTATTACAGAAGGGCCTTTTGTAAATCTTGTTCATCAAAATGATGTTACCCTTTCCTTTGAAACTAATAATCCTATAATAGCTACTGTTACCATAGGCGATAAAAAATTTTCAGACCATCAAGAATCTACGCATCATGAAATAGTAATAGATGGTTTACAGGCTATGACTACCTATACTTATGAAGTAGATTATATTGATGCCAAACAAAAATACAGTTTTACGACGGCACCGAAACAAGGGAGTAGAAAGCCGTTTGTATTTGCATATATTAGTGATTCGCGTTCCGGCCAGGGTGGAGGAGAGCGTGATATGTATGGTGTAAATTACTATGTGATGCGTAAAATGGCAGCACTAGCTAGGTATAAAAATGCAGCTTTTTTACAGGTAACCGGCGATTTAATTGATGGTTATAAGACTCACAAAGAAGAGATGAATTTACAGTATGCAAACTGGAAGCGATCTATAGAGCCTTTTGCCCATCATTTCCCTATTATTGCTGCAATGGGTAATCATGAGGCAGTAGGTAAAGTCTTTAAAGGAGACAAAAGACGCTGGTTGGCCTTTATACCCTCATTTCCTTTTGAAACAGAATCTGCCGAAGCGGTTTTTGCAAGTAATTTTGTAAACCCTCATTCAGATTTAAAAAGTGAAGATGGTAC
>JANTFW010000049.1 GCA_024763245.1 Flavobacteriaceae bacterium
GAAGAGCAAATTGCTTGGTTTAAAGAGGGTAGTGCCCTAAATTTGATAAAAAAACAACAATAGTTGTAAAGCGTAATTTTTTTAAGCTTGTCTAAGATTTTTCTTAGACAAGCTTTTTTATTCAATTATTACCTATATTTTTGTTCCTAATAAATTAGTTTTACTTATGAGAATAACAAAGAATCTCGTTTCAAATATACTATTTGGAATTGTCATACTTTTAATGATAGTGCCTACTTCAAGGGCATGGATACTCCGTCAACTTTCTTTTTCGCCCGGTATTGAAAAGATTGAAAACAGAGTACAATTACAAAGTTATGATTGGGCATTAAAAGGCTTAAATACAGAAGATTTAGATTTTAATCAAGAAAAAGGAAAAGTAGTGATTGTAAATTTTTGGGCTACCTGGTGTACGCCCTGTGTCGCTGAAATGCCATCCATCCAAGAGTTATATGCCGATTATGGAGATAAAGTTGATTTTATTTTAGTCACTTCGGATGCAAAACAAAAGGTATTACCTTTTTTAGAAAAACACAAGTTCACTTTGCCAATCTATAATCAAATAACCCAAGCACCCAAAGAGTTTTATACCGAAACCATCCCCAAATCTTTTCTTCTAGACAAGAAGGGTAATATTGTTGTGAATTCCGGACGTGCCGATTGGAATGCTAAAAAAATTAGAAGGGTAATAGATAAGCTTTTAAAAGAATAAGTACTGATTAAAGGCATTAATTTCTGCGTTTCATCCTTTCTTGTCTCAATTTTTTTATCAATTCTTTTTTAAAACTTTCTTCAGCTCTATATAGCTTTATAAGCTGACGTGCACTAAGTACTTTCTCTAGTTCTTTTATTTTTTCCTGTTCTTTTTGAAAAATATCTTGGTTTAGTTTTTTATAACGTCCCAAAAAATCAGTAGCCTCACCTTCACTCAGTTGATCTATACCTCCTTTTTGCCTAATTTGCTGCATTAAATCACGTATTGTTACAATTTTAAGTTGGTATAGGGCTTTCTCATATTTGTTGTAGATAGGCCAAAACATCTCAGCTTCTTTAGAACTTAAATTTACTTTGTCGGTAAGATAGGCTGCTTTTAGTGCTTTAATTCTATCAAAATTATTTTCTCTTTGGGCACTTACTGTCCAAAAGCTCAAAATTAAACCGGTGAGTATTAGTGTTTTTTTCATTTTTTTAGTATAAATTTTCTTCGGAAACGGCTTCTAAAAGATAGTCTTCCAAATCGGATTGTTTAATCGTGTTTTCTGTTTCTATAGTTACTAGTTCATTATCGTTTATAGCCTCTGCTAACTCATATGTGTCTAAATCTATTTCGTTATCTAATAGGTATGACTCAAGGGTGGCTACATCAATATTTTGTTCTTGTTGCGGTTTATAGATACTAATAAATAATAATAAGGAGGCTGCAACGGCAACCAAACCACCAATCCAATATTTCTTTAAGCTGCGTACTTTAGTTGTTTTTTCATTAGTTAAGCGTTCAAAAACCCGATCTTCGAGAGTCTCAAAATAATTATCAGGAAGAGTAGATACTTTTTTGTTTTTTTTGATTCTATCAAACACGCTATTTTCGATTGTATCAAAGTAGTTTTTGGGCGTGTAATACCCGGATTGTTTCGGTAAATTACCAGGAAAAAGAGCTTGTAAAATAGAATCATCGATAGTAGAAAAATAGTCGGATGGAGCTATAAATCCCGAACTGAGATTCTTTTCTCTAAGTTTAGCTAGTGTAGGTGCAATATGTTTTAATTCTTTATGGTTCATCTTACTATAAGACTCCTTTTATCGCTTTTTGTTTAATTTCCTGTAATAAATTTTTCTATTTTTTTTACGGCGTGATGATAACTCGCTTTTAAACCGCCGACCGAGGTATCTAATATTTCGGAAATAGCATCGTATTTCATATTATCAAAATATTTCATATTGAAAACAAGTTGTTGTTTTTGGGGTAATTGAGCAACAGCCTGTTGTAATTTGTACTGTATTTCATCTCCGTCAAAATAGGTGTCGGCTTGTAGGTTTTGAACACGTTGTAATTGGAGCTCTTCACTTTCAATTTGCCGGTGTTTTGCCTGTTTTTTTAAATGGGTAATACTTTCATTAGTGGCAATACGATACATCCATGAGTATAATTTACTGTCTTCATTAAATTTACCAATATTTCGATAGACTTTAATAAAGGTGTTTTGTAAGACATCATCTGCATCTTCATGATGAATCACAATTTTACGAATATGCCAGTACAAACGCTCTTTGTACTCGGTCATTAATAAACGAAATGCACGGTCAATAGTCTGACTGTTTTTTAATTGCGCTACCAATTGCTTTTCATCCATTATTCGATTAGTTTGTCCTTAGACACTGTAAAGATAAAAAGGTTTAATTAATGTCTACTAATGTTTTCAATTTTTCTATTTTTGGTAGGCTAAGATTTGTTAGTTTTGTGGGTGTTTAATAATTTGAACTTTTTATGCAAATCACATTTTTAGGAACAGGAACTTCCCAAGGTATTCCGGTAATTGGTAGTACGCATCCGGTTTGTCTATCTAAAGACCCTAAAGACAAACGACTAAGGGCTTCTGTTTTGATACAAAAGGATGATTTTCAATTGGTAATTGATTGTGGTCCTGATTTTAGAATGCAAATGCTTAATGCAAACATCAATCGTTTAGATGGCATTCTCTTTACTCACGAACATGCCGATCACACCGCAGGTTTAGATGATATTAGACAATTTAGTCGAAGAAATGGAGCATTGCCTCTGTATGGGCATACTCGGGTCTTAGAAAATTTAAAGCATCGTTTTGATTATATTTTTAATGATGCAATTATCTACAAAGGAAAACCCACAGCAAGCCTTCAAGTTATTTCCAATAAGGCTTTTACGGTAAACGGACAACTGGTACTACCCATAGATGTAAAACATGGTGATTTACAGGTGTTTGGTTATCGGATTGATGATTTTGCCTATCTTACGGATATAAGTTATATTTCAGAAAAAGAGAAGGTGAAATTAAAAGATCTTAAAGTATTGGTTGTAGATGCTTTGCGTATAGACCCACATCCTACACATTTTAACTTACAAAAAGCTCTGGATCTTGTTCAAGATGTACAACCGGATCGTGCTTATTTTACACACATTAGCCATAAATTAGGGTTTCATAAGCAGGTTCAGAAGCAATTACCCAAATCCGTTTTTCTTGCTTACGATGGGTTAGAAATAAGCCTGTAATTTTTTAAAATGAAACGAGTACTACAATTTTTTATTTATATTGAAATACCTAATAGCAAGTACTTCTTGTTATGTAATACTAATAACCTCTAGACTAATGCAACGATCTTTAAAAAAAATAGCTTTTATAAGCATAGGCTTAATCTTTTTGCTGACGGCTTTCTTTCTTTCAAAATGGTATCTATCGACAGCCAAAAACCTAAATTCCGTGTATCTTATTCCAAAAGATGCTATCTATTTTTTAGCCAGTGATCAACCGGTAAAGAACTGGAAAAAAGTGCGTGATAGCGAGTTGTGGCAGCACTTACAGACTAATGCCTATTTTGCAGATTTAAGCTCAAATGTGAATGCTTTTGATAGTATTTTACAAGAGAATACAAAATTATTTGAACTCTTAGGTTCTAAAAAACTGATTATTTCAACACATCCCATATCTAAATATAAATACGATTACCTCTTTATTGTCGATTTAAAAAAGACTTCAAAACTACTTCAATTTAGAACTCTTGCTACTCGCTTTTTGTCAGATAATTACAAACTATCACAACGAAAATATAATGGGGTAGAAATATTAGAATTATTTGATAAGAAGACTCGAGAAACCCTTTATTTGGCAGTTATTGATAATAATTTAATAGCTTCTTATTCCCACACTTTGGTAGAAACTTCAATAGATCAGTTGGCTGCACCGGTTATTGGTCGTGATTTAAAATTTTTAGAAATTCATCAACAGGTCAAAGAAAACAAGCTCTTTCAAATGTATATTCAATACGATTATGTTGATGATTTCGCCTATATTCTATCTAAATATAATGATTCTTGGCTAACAGATATTAGTAATACATTACGCTATTCCGGTTTTGATTTAGATCTTATTGCAGGGAATAAAATAATTGCGAAAGGATACACCATTAGTACGGATTCGTTAAACCCTTATCTAGAAGCTTTGTCTAATTCCGGTGTAGGAAAACATACTATTGCTACCGTTGCTCCACACAGAACGAGTATGTATTTTAGCTTTGGTTTTGCCGATTTTAGTAGGTTTTATGAAAACTATACGGAGATACAAAAACAGCATCCTCAACAATTTAAATCCTTACAAAGTAGTCAAAAGAGAATAGAAAATCTATTAGATATAGATGTTCAAAAGAACTTTATTAATTGGATGAGTGATGAAATTGCTTTGCTGAAATTAGAACCCATAAACCAAGTCGAAAAGGATAACTTTGCTCTAGTGATTAAAGCAAATGATATAGCACTTGCTACTAAAAACTTGAATTATGTTGTCAAGCAAGTTAAAAAGAAAACTCCGGTTAAGTTTAATGAAATTAATTTCAAAGGATATCCTATTAAATTCATGTCTATTAAAGGTTTTTTTAAAATGTTTTTAGGGGGCTATTTTAGAAAGTTGGAAACACCCTATTATACCATTTTGGAAGACTATGTTATTTTTAGTAATCATCCGAATACCTTAAAATATATAATTACCAGTTTTATTGAAAAAAACACACTTAAAGAGGCGAGTAATTATAAAAAATTTGTAACCAATTTTGATGCAAAATCCAACCTTTTTATATACATTAATACCCCTATGATTTATGATGCCCTTTTGGATAAAGTGGGTGGCGTTGCCAAGAAAGATTTACTAAATAATAAAGTATATTTTACTAGCTTTTCCCAACTGGGTTTACAAATAGCTCCGGAAGATTTGATGCTAAAAAGTAAGATTGTTATCCAGTATAAAGATCAAGAGAGTTTACGGTTTTCAGATGAATTTAAATCACCAACTGTCGCTGTAGATACAGAGGTTACTCCTGCCGAGAATCCCATTGTAATACAACAGGTAGATGAAATGCAAACCTTGACTATTAATCCTAAAGATTTAAATGCAAAATCGTATACAAAGAAATTTCCTAACGGTAAGGTGCAGGTTACCGTACCCCTTAAAGACGGCAAGAAAAATGGGATGTACAAGGAGTATTATAAAAGTGGAATACTACGCCTAAAAGGACGTTTTAAAAACGATAAGAAAACCGGGACTTGGAAAAAATACGATATTCATGGAAAACTCTTAGTCAAGAAAAGGTATTCTTCTTAATTAATAATAATTTTTTTCGTAATCGAAGCCTGTTCACCTTTAATGGTGTAGTAATAAAGACCACTGGATAAACCGAATTCTTTTAATGAGATACTGATGATATGTTTTCCGTAATCAAGTACTTGATTATTTAGAATAAGAGCTATTTTTTCCCCTTGTGGGTTAAATAGGGATAGGTTAACTTTCGTTTTGTGATACAGTTTAAAGGAAATATACACTTCATCATTTGCAGGATTTGGATATTGTTGCACCAATTGGATGTTATCCTTTTCGGGCTGTTCAATACGCAACATACTATCATTAATTAGGGCTGTCCATACTTTTAATTGTCCGTTGTGTAAACTCGTCCATATAGGTCTTATGATTCCATTATGGGCTGTAATATTAGTGTAATCACCAAAGAAAACTGAGGATGTTGGTAAAAAGGGTGTTTCACTAATTTTATAATTAGTAAAGGTTTCTCCTCCGTTGGTTGATCGGGCTAGAAAAACGTCTGTATAAGAGTCATCATGGTTTCTTCTATCATAGAAAACAGCATAAAGATATCCGGTGGTTTGATCGATACACATCCAAGTAAAAAATTGTTGATGCCCGGTATCATCATCATTTACTCTAATCAGTTCGCTCCACGTAAGGCCACCATCCGTAGATTTTTTTAGCCAAATATCGGTGTCTTCAGTGCCGTTACGTTGGTCGCTCCAGTTTACATAAATGGTTCCGTTATACGGTCCAGGACTGGTGTCGCATAAGGTAATGGGTAAGCCATTAGCCCGGTATATGCCAGGAACAGCAAAATCCCATCCATTGGGTTGCGGATCGACTTGGACTGGTTGTGCTAACCAGGTAGTACCAGAATCGGTACTTTTATTAAATCGAATACCTGCAGGACCACTCCAAGCCGTATAGATTTCGCCATTAGGCCCGATGGCTGGTACAGCTCCTTCTACCGTATTATTGGAATCTAAACAATTTCCGTCTACTTGGTTAATTTTAACAGGGTTACTCCAAGAGCTACCGGAATCGGTTGATTTGGTAAATAAAATTCGTGTTTTGTCGTTGGTGTTATTACTACCATAGCTGTCAAACTCTGTCCAAGCGGCATAAATAGTACCAGTAGTTTTATCAAGTATTGCCCATTCTTTATCTTGGTCTTTAGTCCCATTTAATCCAAAATAGCTTCCATCGTTAAAACTAACTCCATTATCGGTAGATTTTTGGCATACAATACGATCTAACCAAGAACCCGTGTTGGGATTTGAAAGATGAAAAAAATAGAGATTTCCCTCATTATCAATAAGAAGTGAAGAATCGCCCCAAACACCTAAAGATGAGCTTATTGTGTTTTCAGACCAAGTAGCACCGGCATCTGTGCTTACATAATAGTTGTTGATGTTTGTAGCGGCAAATAGCGTATTAGTGTCGTTGTGGTCTATTATTATCGCCGGTTCTGTAGGGGTATTATTGGCACTTATCAACACATTGGTAAACTGGGCAAAAGCCGTCCAACCGATAAAAGATAGAAAAAGGGCTATGATAGTTTTCATATTATTAAGTAGCTAGAATTTTGATTAACCAATTCGTAAAATCAATAAAATTTTGAGAAGACACACTATGACCATCCGGATACTCTTTATAAATATGGTTAATGTGAAGTGCTGTTAAAACAGACTCTGTTTCACGTGCTAATTGAACTGGAATTATAGGATCTTCCGTTCCATGAGATACAAAAAATCTAAGGGCTGTATAGATAGATGTTTCCTCTGAAATAGTCGTAATATCTTTATTGAGATATCCACTCAGTGCGATGATATTATTTATTTTATGAGGAAATGATAAAGCAATCGAATAACTCAATATGGCACCTTGGCTAAAGCCTATTAGAAAACTCTTGATAGGATTAAAGTGATACTTTTCTTGAAGTTCATCAATAAACAAAGCAAGTAAAGCTTTGGCTTCTTTAGCCTCTTGTATATTTGTAATAGTATTGTTATGGGCATCTATCTGCAAGCCGTACCAAGAATACCCTCCAAAACCCAAAGATTGTGGCGCACGAGCGCTAATAATCAGCATCGAATCCGGCAATTCTTGTGCAAAAGAGAATAAATCCTCTTCATTACTTCCATAGCCGTGCAATAGTAAAACAAGTGATGGATTTTTGCTTAGAACTTCTGGTTTTTTAATTATAAAATCAAGTGAAAGACTCATTGTGTACTAATAAAAAAACGATTAAACAGATTCGTAAAGGAATCTGTTTAATCGTTTTGTTCTAGATTAAGATAAGTTTAGATTCCTTTAAACCAATCTTGAAACATATCGCCTAATAAAGGTACTTTTTTTTCTTCACCTTGAATTGCACCTATAAAACCAATGATCCAAAGAACTAAAAGTGCTAGGGAAATAACCATACTTGCCACTCCTGAAAAACGTGCAATACCAAAACTGTTAATTAATGATAAGATACTCAATCCAATCATCTGACGAATATGAAAAGCGGCAAAGGTGTTTTTTTTGTCGTTGTTCATTACATAGGCAATGATGGTTCCAATAAGAGTAATATAGCTAATAATAGCCATAGTTTTACCTTCTTCTACCACGTTGGTTGTAGGTTTGTTAGCTTCTTCCATTGTTATTTAAATTTAGTTGATTAAAAAATGAATGTAAATGTAGTCAATTATTTTAAAACTAATTGATTTTTATTAAAAATTCCGTAAACCATACCTTTCAATTTACTTCCTAAAAAAATAGCATTTTTAGAAGAAGAGAGGATATGATTTGTGTTAAATAAATAGCTAGGTTCCGGATTGAAAAAACTAAGATTAGCTACAGCACCTTCTGCAATAACAGGATTAGTAATACCAAAAATACTTCGTGGTTTTTTACTGATAGATAAGATAAAGTCTTCCAGATTTAGAATGGAATTTACAGCCCCAAAAAAACTTTCTAAGCCAATACTTCCGGAGCTTGCATGGGCAAATTCTTTTTTCTTTAGTTCCACATCTAGTGGTTGGTGATCGCTGGTAATACTAGCAATAACACCCTCTTTAACTCCTTGTTGCAAGGCAAGGCAATCATTTTTTGTTCGCAATGGAGGTGATACTTTGTAATTGGTGTCAAAATTATCTAGTTCAGCATCGGTAAGGACAAGATGATGTGCGCTGACGCTACAGGATACGCATAGGCCCTTTTTTTGAGCTTCTTGAATCAGGGAAACACTTTTTTGTGTAGTGATGGTAGGGATGTGTAAGCTTCCTCCCGTATACTCCAATAGATATAAATCTCTAGCTACCTGAAGTTCTTCTGCTAAATTGGGATTTCCTTTAAAACCCAATTCTAGTGTTTGTGGACTTTCGTTGGCACTACTATTATTGGTTAATAGTTCCTCTTGAGGGAAGCTCATAATCAAGCCGTCAAAAGCTTGTGCATATTTTAAAATAGTTTTTAATAAATTAGGATTATGGGTTGCTTTTTTATAATCGTTAAAGGCAATGGCACCGGCCTCTTGCATATCATACAGTTCTGCCATTTCTTCACTTTTTGCTTCTTTAGTCAGACAAGCTATAGGATATACCTCTGTAGCATAGTCTTTGGTTTTGGACAGTAGGTAATTGATACCGGCTCGATTATCAATAACGGGATGGGTTTTGGGGTTTAATGCAATGCCGGTAAAACCACTTTTGGCAGCAGTTAAAAGTCCGTTGTCTAGGGTTTCCCTTTCTTCATAACCGGGTTCTCCAAAAGAAACACTACTGTCAAACCAACCTACAGATACGTGGAGATTATCTAGTTTTAGTTCTTGGATTTCTTGAGTGTTGACAATAGTCGTTTCAATTTTTGTGATTATTCCATCTTCAATAAGTAGGTCTCTCTTCTTTTGATGTAAATCGCTTCCTTTGTCAATAATAATAGCAGATTTTATAAGTAAGTCCATAGTTTATAGAAATTTTAATAAGAGTATTTCAATGCATAAAAAGAGTAAAGCGAGTAGTACAAACCATTTAAAAATGGAGTGTATATTTTGTTCAGAACTAAGCTGTTGCATAGCTTGTTTAATACTTTTAAAGTGGTGTATCGCAGCATTTGATTCCGTCAGTTTATCCAAATTGATATAGTGTATCGAGCTTTCGGATTTAGGAATATTAAAAGCAATATTCTGTAGCGTAACCTCTTTATCTTGGATTGCATAAAAACCGGGAATATTGGGCTGTTCATCCGTATGAAGAATTACCTTATCCGAAAGTATTTCCTGATACGGAATAAAATCAATTTGTGTGTTTTTAACATGAAGTACACTTTCAGCGGGTAGTTTTTGCTTGACGACAATAGTATTCTTTTTTCCCAGACTATAACTTAATTGTGACTGTATCTGACTTTGTTTTCCCATATTATAAAATATCGGAACAATCAAGGGCGAGTCGATAAAATTACCTGAGTTTGCATCTAAAGGAGCCGAAAACCAATATATTTTTCCTTTTCCGATTAATTTAGCACTCACAAATGATTTGTTATTTTCATAACTAAGGATAGGCTGTTCTACTGGTACATTAAGGTCATAATAATGAGCGATGTTCGGGTATTGAAAATTAGTGATTTTCCGTTCAAATACATGTTTTAGAATGGGGTGTGCATAGTGTATTTTGGTGATCTGTAAACTATCGGATTCTACAGTATTTACTTGTCCGATTGTAAATGAATTGTAAAGGAGTTGTATGCTTTCTTTTGAACTTTTTTTTGTGGGTACTACTACTAATGAACCTCCTTTTTTTACAAATTCGAGTAATTGATGTAGTAGACTTTTTGTGATTTTGTTGTTGTCAAACAAGATAATCAGTTGTTGTTTATCAATACTATTGTAGGCAATTTGTTTTGTGGACGTTTTGTGTAAATCAAATTCATCGTCTTTGTAAATACGGTCTAAAAATGATTTTTGTTGGTCACCGATAACTAAAATAGGAATTTTTGCTGCTTTACTAAAACTTATATAGAATGTATTATCATATAAATAGCTGTCTTCTACGTCAATCTTTACTGTAATCGAAGTCCTGTTTTTGGGGACAGAAAGTTGTATTGTTTTTTGGGAGTCTCTATCAATATCAAAAGAAGTTTTAGCAAGAATCATATCTTTAGATAAGGCGGTAATACTGCTATTTTTTTGTTCTATACCTTGATTAATTAGGTGAATGTTCATATTTCTGTTCCCAGAGTTTGTATCGGATGTGGTAATACTATCAATACTTATATTATGTCGATTAGAAGGTAAGGTTTGGATGTAACTAAAATGAGCATTGGATAAATCGGTACTCTTTTTGGAATCTTGAAAATCGGAAATTAGCAAAGTGCTATAGGTTGTTTCTTTAGTTTGGGGTTCTAATTGGTCTAATCGGAGCAGCAGAGTTTGTAGATTTATTTGTCTTGAAGAATACGACACTTTTTTTACCGCTTCTATAAATTGATTTTTGGTTAAGTTTGTTAGAGTTTCATCGTTGGTAAGGAGGTTGTAATTTCCATTGTCCGGAATGTTTTCGGCCAAGTCCTGAATAGCCCTTTTTAAAAGTTCTCCTTGTGCTCCTTTGGCTTTCATACTCCACGAATTATCAAGGTATATGGAAGTACTCCACTTGTGGTTTGCACTGTTTTTAGCCGTATAAGGTTGTGCGAAAGCAATGATAATGGCAGAAAATGCGAGAAGACGGGAACAGAGGACTAACCATTTTTTTAAACGCGAACTTTTACGGGTTTGAAGGGCAATCTCTTTTAAAAATTTAACATTGGTAAAAAGCGTTTTGGTAAAACGTTGGAGTTGAAATAAATGAATAAAAATAGGAATCAGTAAAGCAAATAGGACGTAAAGAATTTCAGGATGCTTAAACTGCATTTTTTAAAGATTTTTCAAAAATAGTATTTTTTTTACAGTTACCAAATTACTTTTTATTTATATAACCTAATAGTTTGTTTGCGATCGGGTCCTACAGAAACTATGGTTATGGGAACTCCTACAAAATTTTCAATAAAATGAATGTAATCCCGAAGTGCATCGGGAATTTCTTCGGCTTGAGATAGGCTTGTAATATCCTCCTGCCATCCCTTAAATTCGGTATAGTTTACCTGTATATCGGCATCGTCAATTGAGTAGGGGAAGTCTGTTGTCTTTTCTCCTTTGTAGGTATAAGAGGTACAGGCTTTAATGGTATCAAATCCAGATAAAACATCACTTTTCATCATAGCGAGTTGTGTTACACCGTTAATTTGAACGGCATATTTTAATGCCACCAAATCCAACCAGCCACAACGCCGGGGTCTTCCGGTTGTAGCCCCAAATTCGTTACCGATTTTGGCTATTTTTTTACCATCTTCATCAAACAATTCTGTGGGGAAAGGCCCTGACCCAACACGAGTGGTGTAGGCTTTCATAATGCCATACACTTCGCCTATTTGGTTAGGGGCTACACCTAATCCGGTACAGGCTCCTGCGGCAGTAGTTGTAGAGGAGGTAACAAAGGGATAAGTACCAAAATCGATATCTAATAAGGAACCTTGAGCCCCTTCGGCTAAAATGGTTTTATTAGTGCGCATAGCATCTTGAATGAAAGAAACACCATCTACGAATGGAATTTGTTTAAGGACTTGTACTCCTTCAAAAAAGTCAGTTTCCAATTCGTGTAGGTCAAAATCTAATTGCACTTCGTAATGCGAAAGCATTTTTAGATGCTTTTGAGTAAGTGCGGCATATTTTTCCTTCCAATTTTTTCTTTCTAAATCACCTACTCGTAAACCGTTTCTACCCGTTTTGTCCATATATGCTGGACCAATACCTTTTAAGGTTGAACCTATTTTTGCTTTGCCTTTGGCGGTTTCACTTGCTGCATCCAATAAACGGTGTGTGGGTAATATCAAATGAGCTTTTCTAGAAATGCGTAATTTATTGGTAAAATCAATATGATGTTTGGATAGATTATCTAATTCTTTTTTAAAGATAACCGGATCTATGACTACACCATTACCTACAATATTAATCACTTTATCGTGGAAAATGCCCGAAGGAATAGTATGTAGCACATGTTTTTGTCCACCAAATACAAGGGTATGTCCGGCATTGGGGCCTCCTTGAAAACGAGCGATAATATCGTGTTGTTGGGTTAAGACATCGACAATTTTTCCTTTACCTTCATCACCCCATTGAAGGCCTAATAATAAGCTAACTTTTTTTGTCATCCGGTTCTTTTTTTGTGCCATAAAAAACCAAAGAGTGTTTATGAATGGAAACCTTAAAGACGTCTTCAATTGTTTTCTTAATTAATTGGACTCTTGGGTCACAAAATTCAATAACTTCACCCGTATCTTCGATTATTAAATGATCGTGTTGTTTGTCAAAATAGGATTTTTCAAAATAGGCTTGATTTTGACCAAATTGATGACGTCTTACCAAGCCACTTTCTAATAATAATTCAATGGTGTTGTATAAGGTTGCCTTACTAACCCTGTAGTTTTTTGAATTCATATACGCAAAGAGCGTATCAATATCAAAATGGTCTTTTTGCTTGTAAATTTCTTTTAAAATAGTATAGCGCTCCGGTGTTTTTCTATGTTTATTCGATTCTAAGAACTGTGTAAAAACACTGGCTACAATTTCAAAATCATTTTGATCAGTCATAATAACTAAATTAATAGTACACAAAAATAGGAATTTCTAAAAGGTGGGTTCTTGTTAAAGGGAAAAAGAAATTAAAACTTATTCACAGTTTTAAGGCTTGCATAATGTGGTGTTGTGTTTTATCGCTTATTTTGTGAATTTTTGTACTCCACATTGGTGTTAACATACACTTCGGGAGGTTATTTTTTAGATTCTTTTTCACGTTCTACTTTCATCACCCCATCAATACTTTTTAAACTTGAAATGAGTTTGTTTAGTTGTTCTATATTTTTGACACTCACCCTTATATGTCCTTCGAAATAGCCGTCTTCACTATCTATATTAATACGTTGAATATTGACATTCATCGCATTTGAAATTACTAAGGTTACATCATTGACAATACCAACATTATCAATACCGGAAACCATAATATTAATCTTAAATTCACGTTGTGTAGAATCTATCCACTTAGCTTTTAAAGTTCTATAACCGTAATTGGCGCGCAAACTAACAGCGTTAGGACAATCTACCCGGTGGACTTTAATGCCTTCATTAATGGTGATAAACCCAAAGACTTTGTCACCTGGAATAGGATTACAACATTTGGCATTAATATAGGGTAATGTTTCTTCATCTTTTCCAAAAACCAATAAGTCAAATTTTTGGGTTACTTCATTAGTATGATTTTCAGGATCAGTCTTTTTTCTTCTTTTTCCTTTGAATAAGGCTGTAAATGAATTGCTTCTTTGATTAGCATAGTTTTTTAAATCGGTATTGGATATGGAACCGTTACCAATACGGTAAAATAAATCTAAACTGGTTTTTAACTTAAAGAAGTTTACCAGTTCGTTAATGGTTTTTTCATTAAACTTAACCTTTAGAGTTTTGAGTTTTCGATGTAAAATCTCTTTTCCTTCTTCACCTAATTTTTTCTGTTCTTCTTTTAGTGCATTTTTAATTTTAGATCGTGCTCTAGAAGTAACTGCATAATCCAGCCAAGCCAGTTTAGGCTTTTGTCCGTTTGAAGTAATAATTTCGACTTGGTCACCACTCTTTAATTCTTTACTTAAAGGTACAATTTTGCCGTTAACCTTGGCTCCACGGCATTTAGAGCCTACATCGGTGTGTACGGCATAAGCAAAATCTATGGGTGTTGCTCCTTTAGGTAAGGATTTAATATCGCCATTGGGGGTAAAAGTATAAATCTCCTTGGAGTATAGATTAAGTTTTACATTTTCGACAAAATCTACCGCATTAGCTTCTGTGTTTTCTAGGGCATCTTTTATTTTATTGAGCCAATTTTCAAGACCAGTTTCCTTTTCGCTTCCATGTTTATATTTGTAGTGTGCTGCATAGCCTTTTTCGGCAATTTCGTTCATCCTATCAGAACGGATCTGTACCTCGACCCATTTTCCCTTAGGTCCCATAACCGTAGTATGCAAGGCTTCGTATCCGGTTGATTTGGGCTGTGTCATCCAGTCGCGTAGCCGGATAGGGTTTGGTGTAAAGTGATCGGTTACGATAGAATAGATTTTCCAAGCATCGTGTTTTTCATCATGACTCTGGGGTTTAAAAATAATACGAATAGCAAACTTATCATAAACTTCATCAAAATCAACACCTTGTTTAAGCATCTTCTTTCGTATAGAAAAGATAGATTTGGTACGCCCTTTTATTTCAAAATCAAATTTCTCGTCTTGTAAGGATTTGTAGATAATAGAAGAGAATTCATCTATATAATTATCCCTTTGTTCTTTAGTGTCTTTTATTCGTTTAGCAATATCGTAATACACCTCGGGCTCGGTATATTTTAGTCCCAGATCTTCTAACTCGGTCTTTATGGTATATAAACCTAGTCGATGTGCTAGAGGGGCATAGATAAACAAGGTTTCGGAGGCAATGCGTGTTTGCTTATGTGCCGGCATAGCATCCAGAGTTTGCATATTGTGATAACGGTCTGCTATCTTTATCAAAATGACCCGAACATCATCGTTAAGTGTAAGAAGCATTTTACGATAATTCTCTGCTTGTACAGAGGCATCATCCTTTTTAAGATGAGAAATTTTAGTTAGTCCGTTAACAATACGTGCTACAGTTTCACCAAAGAGTTGCTCGATATCTTCAATCGTATAATCGGTATCTTCTACGACATCATGAAGTAAGGCAGCAGTAATAGAAATGGCTCCTAGTCCTATCTCATCGGCTACAATTTTAGCTACGGCAATTGGATGATAAATATAAGGCTCTCCGGTTTTTCTACGTTGGGGCTTATGTGCTTCAACAGCCAATTCAAAAGCCTTTCGTATAGAGGCTTTATCTTTATTAGATAACTCTTGATACGTACCTTTTAGCAAGTCTTTATAGCGACGTGCCAGTTCCTTCGCTTCTTCTTCTTTGGTTGCAGTATATGCCATAGGGTAAAAGTAGAAAAATATTTATTAAATTATAAATAGATATATGATAAGTTTATAGAGATTGTAATTAATTAAAAATCAAAAGTTTGTCAGTTTATTGGTCTTGCAATTTTTTTATTCGCTGCAATAAAGTGGGGTGTGAGTAATGCATAAATACGTAGAGCGGATGGGGGGTAAGATTACTTAAGGCATTTTTGGATAATTTTTTTAAAGCAGTAATCAATAAGGACGCATTATAATTTGTTTTGGCATATGCATCGGCTTGGTATTCAAATTTTCGAGAGAGAAAGTTCATTAACACCCCCGTAAGCTCGGATAAAGGACTGTATAAAATACCAAAAGCAATACTACCGATATGAAAACTGGGGGTATCTACCCCTAAGGCAGCAGCAAGTAATTTACTGTTGATGAATAATGATAAAATATAAAGCGTAATTCCGGTGTTTGCAAGGGAGAGTATCAAATTTAGTAAGGTATGTTTTTTTTGATAATGCCCTACTTCATGAGCCAAGACAGCTACAATTTCATTTGTATCTAAATCTTTGATAAGAGTATCGTAAAGCACTATTCGTTTTTTAGGTCCAAAACCCGCAAAATATGCGTTGGCTTTGGTAGAACGTTTGCTGCCATCTATTACAAAAATATTGTGGAGTTTAAAACCTGTTTTTTTGGCAAAGGCTTCTATGGCATCCTTGAGCTTGCCATCTTCTAAAGGGGTTTGTTTGTTGAATAAAGGAACAATTAGAGTTGAATAAAACAAGTTGATAAATATAGAAAAAACACCAATTAATACCCAGGTATATAACCAAAATGAATCACCGGTTTTGGTATAAAACCAAAGTACAGCCCATAGTATAATTCCACCCAATACTAATGATAGCATTAGCCCTTTTAGTAGATCTAACCAAAAGGTGCGTTGAGTAGATTTGTTAAATCCAAACTTTTCTTCGATAACAAAAGTATGGTAATAAGAGAAAGGAAGACTAATTAAGCTGTTTGCCAAGAGCAATATTCCGATAAAAAGCATACTTTGCAGACTTGTGTTATCTGTGAAACTTCGTACCCATTGATCGAGCCAAGCAAATCCATCGTAAAAGAAATAGCCAAGGGTTGCAATAAGGCTAAAAAGGGAGGAAATCAAAGAAAAGTGATAGTTTTCTTTTTTATAAGCTTGTGACTTTAAATATTCTTTTGAGTTAAAAACGCCCTCTAATTCTTGAGGAATGGGATCGGCATAATGTTGTGCATTTAGAAATTCCAAAAAACTATCCCAAAGAAATTCCAAAATTATGATGCTGATAAAAATATAAAATAAAGTATGTGCCGTCATAAATAAAAAATAAGTAGCAAAAATAGTAAAGTATATTAAACGGGTAGGTGGCTAAGTTTAGATTTATTCTATGGGTAAAATCTAAAAAGTATTTGGAACGTATTCAACAGTCCGATACTCAAGGTTGAAATAGAATACTGTTATTGCCAAAAATACAATGTTATACTTAGGAATTTGCTCTTTCGTCTTTAACGGTAAGAATAATACTTATAGTAAAGGTAATGTTTTGTATATTTGTTGTAAGAGGGCGCAATGCCCTCTTTAGAAATTTTATTTACTATTAAAATTCTCAAATGAAAAAAATATCGACCATCAAAAAAATGATTCTTTTAGTTATCCTAGTTCTTCTTTTGATTTATCAAATACCGGCTTCTCAAAAGGATTTCTTTAAGACGTATCCAAAAAATGATTATGCTGCTACAACCTTAAAAGACTTTTATAACAAAAAGACCAAGACTGTTGTAGTAAACGATATTACTTGGCACTATGTATCAAGTGGTAATTCAGACAAAACCATTTTGTTTTTACACGGAATGGGTGGGGCGTATGATTTATGGTGGCAACAAGTTAGGGCTTTTGAAAAAAATTATAAAGTGATTAG
>JANTFW010000050.1 GCA_024763245.1 Flavobacteriaceae bacterium
CCATAACGAACATTATCAAAAATTCGTACTAAATCATCTTTATTAATACTACCCGTTAAAGCAATGGCTTTTATCCCTCTTTGAGTTAAATTTTTAACCTGATCTTTCATTAAAGCTACTAGCGGAGAAACAACAATACACACACCTGTCTCTTGCATTAAGGTAGGTACTTGAAAACATATAGATTTACCTGAACCTGTTGGTAATAAGGCTATTGCATCATTCCCTTCAATTACTGCTTTAATAATATTATCCTGTGGACTCCTAAACGATTCGAATCCCCAATACCTTTGCAGTATAGCTACTGCTTCTTTCATTTAAACGTATTGATAACATTTAAAATATATTCCATTCTCTTTTTGACATCTCCCTTTGGGACTTCTACAACCGAATAGCCTAAAGAATTATATGTACGTAACAAGTGATTGTGTATGGCTAAAGATTGCTCAAAGGTTTCGTAGCGTTCATTATCAGTAGTATAAATATCTTCCCAAGGAGGCATTAAAAAAACAAAGTCATATTTATGAATTTTGCTTGACTCGATAAAACGCTGCGGATAATCCATCCCGATATAGTTCATATAGGCATGTACATCCGGAATGCCTCTGTCAAAAAATACAAACTCGGTATCGATTGATGAAGCATGATTGAATTGCTCTTCTCGTCCCTTTAACAACAAATCGCTAAACAAAAGGGGTTCTTTCAGAAATAGCTGCTCGGTGCCCTTTTCCCTAGCCTCTAAGGTAATATCCCTTGATATTTCGTGTAAACAGGTATATGCTTTTTCCTCTAAAGCATTAATAATCGTGGATTTACCTGTTCCCGGAGCTCCTGTTAATACTATTTTTTGCTGTTTTTTTTTCATTTGTAATCCATATTATACGTATTCTACACATAATTTCTCAAACCAAAAATGGCACTCCCTACACGAATCATAGTGCTTCCTTCTTCTATTGCTAACTGATAATCACCACTCATCCCCATAGAAAGAATTTGCGGCTTAAAATTAGCTACGGACACCAATGCCTTTAATTCATCAAAAAACTGTTTTAAACGCTGAAATTCACCTTTAATTTGGGTTGTATTATCCGTAAAACTTGCCATACCCATTAGACCTACTACTTCTAGGTTTTGTAGATCTTTAAAAGCATCAGACAGCAAGACATCTTTAATAGCACTAAATGGCATTCCGAATTTCGTTTCTTCTTCGGCGATTTTTGCCTGTAATAGACAAGGAATTACTCGGTTGTGTTTTTTGGCCTGCTTATTTATTTCTTGCAAAGTCTTAAAGCTATCCACACCGTGAATTAAGTAGACGAAATCGGCCATATACTTAATTTTATTACGCTGTAAATGCCCAATCATATGCCAACGAATATCCTTTGGTAATTCCTTATGCTTTTCTAACATTTCTTGGACTTTGTTTTCACCAAAGTCACGTTGTCCGGCATTGTAGGCTTCTTTAATAGCAGCTATAGGCTTGGTCTTAGAAACGGCTACCAAAGTAACGCTATCCGGGATACTAACTATAATCTTATTTAAATTCTCTTTAATCAATTTTACATGTATTACGATAACTTGTGAATGACCAGCCCTGAACGCAACTTAGGTTCAAACCATGTTACTTTTGGAGGCATAATATTATTGGTATCTGCAATGTGCATTAACTGCTGCATACTAACCGGATACAAAGCAAAGGCTACAGCCATTTCGCCACTATCTACACGATCCTGTAAAGCTTTTAATCCCCTTATTCCACCTACAAATTCAATACGTGTATCGGTTCGTAAATCTTTAATATTTAAAATGGGTTCTAAAATAGATCTAGATAATACACTTACATCCAGACTACCGATAGGATCGGTATCATCAAATGTACCCGACTTAGCCGTAAGTCCATACCATTTTCCGGCTAAATACATAGAAAAATCGTGAAGTTTTTGTGGTTTTACAACGGTATCATCGGTTTGTTTTATCTCAAAATTTTCAACCACTTTTGCTAAAAAATCTTCGGGAGTCAACCCGTTTAAATCTTTAACGACGCGATTGTAATCAATAATTTGCAATTGGTTATCCGGAAAATGCACCGCCATAAAATAATTATAGGCTTCTTCTCCGGTATGGTTGGGGTTTGCAGCAGTTCGTTCGGCACCTATTCCTGCGGCAGCAGCCGTTCTATGATGACCATCGGCCACATAGGTGTAGGGCACTTTAGTTTGGAATAAAGTTTCTAAATTACGGTTGGTCTGAGTGTCATTAATTACCCAAAAATGATGTCCAAACCCATCTTCTGCCGTAAAATCGTAGTCCGGATCTTGGGTTGTAACAATAGTAGAAACAATAGCATCTATTTCCGGTACGGCTCTATAGGTAAAAAAAACCGGTTCAATATTGGCATTGAGTTTTCTGGTTAATACCTTTCGGTCTTCTTCCTTATCGGGACGTGTTAATTCATGCTTTTTAATGATACCATTTTCATAATCGGCACAAGCCGCAGCACCAACAATACCATATTGAGTTTTACCGTTCATAGTTTGTGCGTAGATATAATACCGTGCCTGATCATCTTGTTGCAAAATCCCTTTTTCTTGAAAAGCTATAAAATTAGCAAGCGCTTTATCATATACTTGTGCATCATGGGGATCTACTTCCGTATCAAAATCAATTTCGGCACGTGTTATATGTAACAACGAGTTTTTATTACCCTTTGCCATTTCTGCTGCCTCGGCAGAATTCATGACATCATAAGGTAGGCAAGCTACCTTTTCTACTAATTTTTTTGGGGGTCTAAGCCCTTTAAAAGGTTTTATAATGGCCATTATTATTATATTTAATGATTTAAGATTCGTATTCTTTTGAAATTTCAATAATTTGTGTAGCTAACTCCGTACCGATTCTGTTTTGAGCTTCACCGGTAGCGGCACCGATATGTGGTGTTAATGACAAATATGGATTCATTAGAAGCTGTACTTCAGGCTGTGGCTCTTTTTCATAAACATCAAGCGCAACTGCACTTAATTTATTATTATTCAATGCATTAACAACAGCCACTTCATCTATTACTCCACCCCTAGCAGCATTAACAATAAACGCCCCATCTTTCATCATTTCTATCTCTTTTGTTGAAATGATATATTCCGATTGTGCCGGTACGTGTAGCGTGATAAAATCAGATTGTTTTAAAACCTCTTCTTTCATAATCGTTTCAATCGTAAAAACTATTTTTTGACCATCAAAAAAGGAAAGTTCTAAGGTTTTTTTATCGATAAAGGGATCAAAAACCACAACATGCATTCCCAAACTGAATCCTATTTTTGCTACAGCCTGACCAATTCTACCAAACCCTATTATTCCCAGTGTTTTACCTCTTAATTCTACACCTTTTGCATAGGATTTTTTAAGTCCTTTAAAATTACTTTCTCCTTCTAAAGGCATATTCCGATTAGAATCGTGTAAAAAACGTGCCATTCCCAAGAAATGGGCAAAGACCAATTCTGCAACAGAATGTGAAGAAGCAGCTGGTGTATTGATAACATGCAAACCTTGCTGACGCGCGTAATCTACATCAATATTATCCATACCCACTCCCCCACGACCTATGATTTTTAAGGAAGGGCAAGCATCTATTAATTCTGCACGTACCTTAGTAGCGCTACGCACCAGAATTACATCAATGGAATTTTTATTGATATAGGCTTCAAGTTGATCTTGCGGTACTTTATCAGTGGTAATTTGGTGACCGGCAGCTTCTAAAGCCTCAATACCCGATTGGGCTATACCGTCATTGGCTAATATATTCATTGTTACGTATTTATATTTATTAATTATTTCCTAAAATAAGAGGTAAACCATCTTTTCCGCCTACTATTACAACTTTGGAATTGGGTGATTCTGATAATTGTAAGGTGGCATCAATACCTTTATCTTTTAAAATTTTATCGGTTAAAGAAGCACTTAAAATTCGGTTTGCATCGGCTTTACCCTGTGCTTCAATTCTAACTTTTTCAGCCTCTTTTTTAGCTTTTACAAGACGAAACTCATATTCAAGGGCTTCTTGTTCTTGTTTTAATTTTCGCTCAATAGCTGTTTTAATGGTTGCTGGCAAAGTAACATCTCTAACCAAGACTTTGTTGACTAAAATGTATTGATTTTCCAATATTTTTTTAGTCTCTTCCAAAATTTCTTTTTGAATTACACCCCTTTTTGAAGAATATATTTCTTCCGGGGTATAACGACCTACTACTTCTCTAGTAGCGGAACGCAAAGCGGGTTTAATAAGATTTTCCAAATAGTCAACGCCCTTAGTTTTATACAAAAAACCTAAGCTACCCGCATCCGGTTGATACCAAACCGTAGCATCTAATTGGATATCTAGTCCATTGGATGATAACACTTTCATTTTATCAAAATATTCTTGTTGTCTTAAATTAAAAATCTCTACATCATTCCAAGGTGCAACAACGTGTAAGCCTTCGCTTAAAGCAGGCTGATCAGTAACGACACCATCAGCTAACGGTCTATATAATACACCTGCTTGTCCGGCACCTACTGTCACAATAGATTTGAATAAGCTTATTATTACAATAATAGCAATTACAATAAAAGTAATTACAGTTCCTGAGAGTTGAAATTCATTGGATTGTCTTGTATTCATAATTTATATATTTATTTTGTTAGTAAATAAAATGATTTCTAAATCAGTCCTTTATATTTTCTGATAAACCATTCTGTGGACAAAGATACTATTATAATACCTAATAACCAGTACCAATTAATGATAGGTACACTCACTTTTTTGCTTTTTTGAATACTTTTAAATTGAGGGTTATTTTTTATAGCCGCAATACTTTTTTCAGGATTATCAATATCGCCGATATTTGTATTGGCATTAGCGGTTAAAAGCTTTAATCGGTCTATATTTGCTGTAGAATATTGTTGTTCTATATCGTAATCTAACACCTTGAATCCTCCATAAGCCATTTGGCTTGAACCCTCTACACTTACTTTAAATTGATAATTGCCTTCCGTAAGCTCGTCTAATGTAACTTTATAGGATTCATTGGCTAGCGAAAAGGGAATTTTTTTAGTTGAATTGTCTTTTTTATTAGTGAGATGTAACCACAAGCTTGCATCAGAATTAATTTGATAATTTTGATCGACAAAAAAGGCTGTTATAACCTGAGATTGATTGCTAAAACACAGTTTAGGATAATCCAGATGAATTTGATCATGTTTTGAATACTGTGAAGCATACTGAATCAAACTACCAAAGAAACGGTCGAAATCTTCACTGCTTTTGGATTGCAGAATACTGTTCATCCGCCATTTCCAAATACCTTCACCAAACAAAACAACTTTTTTAGCCTTAGCCTCCTTATAAGTTGCTAATAATGGATAATTCGTTGTAACTCCACCTATTTTTTGAGAGAGTAAGCTTTGATAGGGTACCAAAAAGCTAGGTGTTCCAAATATCCCTCGTAAGGGTGGCCACTGATCAAATCCTATATTTTTTGTTCCGTACTCCGAAAAAGAAGCATTGTATACCGGTAAAAAATTCTCTAGTTTACTTGTAATATCTTTACGAAAAGAGGACTGGTATTTATTTAGTATATTCCAATTGGTATGTGTTCCTGTAATTATAAAACTATTGACTGCGGCTTTCTCTATTTTTGGAAAAACAGAGGCAAACTGTTCCGTGGGTTGATACAATATAACTAACTGATAATCAGAGAAATTTATATTTTTAAAATCGGCTACTCTAAGACTGAGCTTACGTTGTTTGTTTCGTTCAATACTCTTTTTAATAGCTCCCAAATCAGGATGATAAAAACTACTTAATAGCAAGATATTCGCTTTCTGATCTAAAACTTCTATGGAAAAATCTCTTCTGTTGTTGCGCAGATTCTTTTCATTAGCAATGGGTTCCAAGACTACATGATAGAAATGTACGCCAAGTTTTTTTGAAGTAGTCGTAAAACGTGTTGTAACTGAATTGTGCTTTTTACTAAATGTTATTCTTTTTTGATAGATTCTTTTCCCCCCTTCATAAACACTTAAAACCGAATTAACTGTTTTTGATCCTTTATACAAGGAAAAAATCTCTACCGGAAACTCATTATCTAACCAACTGTATTGGTTTGTATTAAGTTGTGTAATTACGATATCATCATAATGTGTGGTATCTCCAACTACAATAGGATACACACTATTTTTTGGATGATAATAGCCATAATCGTTACCTAAGGTTTGATTTCCATCGGTTATAAACAGTATAGGCTCTTTTTTAGATTTGTTGCTATACAAAGCATCCAATTGTTCTAGTGCAGCCGTTTGGTTGGTTTGAGAATCTCCAAAGCTCAATGTATCCATCTGTTGGACATTTTTACCAAATCGCAGATACGAAACCTTAAATTTATCCTGTAATTCCGTATCATTTTGTAGGGTTGAAACAAAATTTACTACCTTTTTGGACGCATTGATATAGGAAATAGAACTAGAATTATCAACAGCAACAACTAAATTGGGTTTTACCAACCAAACTTTTGTTTTTTCCCATTTAGGGTTAATCAACAATACAAGTAAAGTAAATACACTAATAAATCGTAAGACCGCTAATCCATACTGGAATCTGTATCTTTTTTTATTCGGATAAAAGTATAGAAACACGGAGACAACCAAAGCCAAGGCAAAGGCAATAATTAAATATATAGCATTTGTAATCAATTAGTTATCCCTTTTTTCAAAATCCTCCTTATCATACTCAATTATACGTTTATAAATAAAATAAACAAGTACTACAACTATAAAAACATAAAACAATATGGGTATCAGCACAAAAATAATGGGCATTATTGTAACTTTACCGCAGTACCATAGGCAAGCATCTCTGCAGCACCCTGCATAACTTGAGAAGTTGTAAAACGAACATTAACTACAGCATCTGCCCCTATTCTTGAAGCATCATCCAGCATCCTCTTGAGTGCTTGTTCTCTAGAATCGGCCAATAATTTGGTATATTCGGATATTTCACCTCCTACAATATTTTTTAATCCTGCAAAAATATCACGCCCAATATTTCGAGCTCTTACCGTACTACCTCTTACGACACCTAGGGTCTCTATAATAGTCTTACCGGAAATGGTTTCTGTTGTTACATATATCATAATGAATCTATTTTTAAGTTAACATACCACCGTCTACATTTAGGGTTTGTCCCGTAATATAGCTACTCATATCAGAAGCTAAAAAAACACAGGCATTCGCCACATCATCAGGTGTTCCCCCTCTTTTTAAAGGGATTGCTTTTCGCCATTCAGCAACCGTAGCTTCATCTAATTTGGCCGTCATTTCGGTTTCAATAAATCCCGGGGCAATAGCATTACATCGAATATTCCTAGAACCCAATTCTAAGGCTACCGATTTGGTAAAACCCAATATCCCCGATTTAGAAGCGGCATAATTGGTTTGTCCCGCATTACCTTTAAGTCCAACGACAGAGCTCATATTAATAATACTTCCTTTTCGCTGTTTCATCATAGGGCGAATAACTGCTTTGGTCATATTAAAAACCGATTTAAGATTGACCTGAATCACTTGATCAAAATCGTCTTCACTAATCCGCATTAACAGATTATCCTTTGTGATACCGGCATTATTAATTAAAACATCCACCCCGCCAAAATCAGTAAGAATAGCTTCTACCAATTCTTGAGCCGCAGCATAATCAGCGGCATTTGACTGATATCCTTTAGCTTTAATACCCTTATTTAATAATTCTTTTTCTAAATCTAAAGCAGCTTCAATAGAGGACGAAAATGTAAAAGCAACATTAGCGCCTTCCTCTGCCATTTTTAAAGCAATTCCTTTGCCAATTCCTCGGGTTGCTCCTGTAATTATAATCGTTTTATCTTGTAAATTTTCCATAAAGTATTACTTTCTTTAATTGAATTCTCAAAGATAAAAAAGTTTACTATATCCATCTCATTTATTTTAATCTTTACAAATAAAAAAAGTAAAAAACAAATTGCAATATTTATAGTTATACTTAAATAAAATATAGATAATATTATGTATAATAGTAATTTAAATACTTATAAACAGGATTGTTAATAATTTTTTGTTTTTAGCAATCACTTGCGTTTTCGCTTATGGGCAATAAAAAAAAATTTATTAACATCATTTTGTTAATTACTTCTTAAGCACAACATAAAAACATAAAAATCTTATGCTACTTTTATACTCTCAAAAAAACCCCTTTTTTAGTAACAGAGATAGAATATATTAACCACAAAAACCAAAAAAATTGGAAAATTTAGTTGCAGAGAAGGTACAGAAGACCTATAGCTATGATGAAGTTCTTGAGGCTTCAATGAATTATTTTAAAGGTGATGAATTGGCAGCGACTACTTGGATAAAAAAGTATGCCGTTAGAAATCCTAAAGGTGAATACTTAGAAGTTTCGCCCGAAGATATGCACAGAAGAATGGCTGATGAGTTTGCTCGTATTGAAAAAAAATATGATGAAAATGAATCGGATTTAGGTACAGAAAACCTTTCACCTTATGGTGTAAAAAGAAAAAAACTTACCGCTGAAAGAATTTATCAACTGTTTAAAGATTTTAAGTATGTCATTCCGCAAGGAAGTGTGATGTACGGTTTAGGGAACAGAGAAATCATTGCGTCCTTATCCAATTGTATCGTGATTCCGGCTGTTGAAGACTCTTATGGTGGCATTTTCTATGCCGACCAGCAAATGGCGCAATTGTTTAAACGTAGATGTGGTGTAGGTACCGATTTATCAAACCTAAGGCCTAAAGATGCTTTGGTATCTAATGCAGCGGGCTCTACTACCGGAGCGGTTTCCTTTATGAATCGTTTTTCGGGAACGACTCGTGAAGTAGCTCAAAATGGTCGCCGTGGTGCATTGATGCTAACTATGGATATTGCACATCCTGATATCGAAGATTTTATTACCATTAAGCAAGATTTAACTAAAGTTACCGGTGCAAATATTTCCATACGCCTATCCGACGAATTTATGAATGCCGTGGTAGCCGACGACATGTTTACTTTACGTTGGCCTATTGATAGCCCTAACCCGAAAATCACTAAGGAAGTACGAGCAAAAGATATCTGGGATACCATCATAAAAAGTGCTCATAATACTGCAGAACCGGGTCTTATTTTTTGGGATAAACAACACCACTACTCTACTTCTTCTGTCTATCCAGGGTTTAAAAACGTATCTACCAATCCGTGTTCGGAAATTGCAATGCAAGGTGGCGATAGCTGTCGCTTAATAGCGGTTAATCTCTACAGTTTTATTGATAAACCCTTTACAGCTAAAGCTAAATTCAATTATAAAAAGTTTTATGAAGTCGTATATGATAGTCAACGATTAATGGATGATTTGGTCGACTTAGAATTAGAATCTATAGACCGTATTCTAACTAAAATAGACCAAGACCCGGAACCGGAACATATTAAACAAGCAGAACGTACTACTTGGGAGCTTCTTAGAGATACCGGTAAGAAAGGGAGACGTACAGGTCTTGGATTTACCGCAATGGGCGACGCTATAGCTGCAATGGGTATTAAATACGATTCGGATGAAGCTCTTGCTTTTGTAGATGAAATAATGCGAACCAAGTTAAAAGGGGAATTTGACTCCAGTGTTGATATGGCCATTACCAGAGGTCAATTCGAAATCTTTAATAGAAATATTGAGGACAAATCTGATTTTGTGAAAATGATTCATAATGAATTCCCTGATTTATACGAGCGTATGATGAATAACGGACGTCGGAATATTTCAATTAGTACGGTAGCACCTACCGGAACATTAAGTATGCTAGCACAAGTATCTTCAGGAATTGAGCCCGTATTTCTGTTATCGTATAAACGAAGAAGAAAAGTAAACCCTAATGATGAAAATATCAAAGTAGATTTTACCGATGATATGGGAGATGCGTTTGAAGAATTTACTGTATTTCACACAAAACTAAAACAATGGATGGAGATTTCCGGTGAAACCGATATCAACAAAAGCCCCTATTTTGGTGCAACCGCTCCGGAAATTGATTGGACTAAAAGAGTAGAATTACAAGCACTCGTCCAAAAATATACGACACACTCTATCAGTTCTACCATTAATTTAAAATCGGATGTTCCCGTTGAACTGGTTGGCGATATATATATTGAGTCTTGGAAAAAAGGCCTTAAAGGTATTACTGTATATCGTGATGGATCTCGTTCCGGAATTTTGGTAGCTGCCGATGAAAAATCCAATGCAGCCACCACAGATAATGCTGAGACTTTTAGAGGAAAACGTCCTAATCGTCTGGATGCTGCTGTTGTTCGATTCTTTAATGACTCTGAAAAATGGTTGGCCGTAATTGGCCTTATGGAGGGTAAACCATATGAAATTTTTACGGGTAAAATGAAAGATGCCTTTGATTTACCGGATTGGGTAGAAGATGGATGGGTAATTAAGAGTCGTGACGAAAATAATATTTCTCGATACGATTTTCAATATAAGGATAAAGATGGATATCGTGTAACCATAGAAGGATTATCACGTTCGTTCAATAAAGAATTCTGGAATTATGCCAAGCTTATTTCCGGCGTATTACGCCATGGAATGCCTTTACAATATGTAGTTGATTTAGTTAATAACCTCAATTTATTTGATGAAAATATCAATACTTGGAAAAATGGGGTTGCCAGAACACTAAAACGCTTTATTCCGGATGGTACGGAAGCCGTTGATAAAAAATGTCCCGAATGCGGTGACCCCGATGGATTAATCTACATGGAAGGTTGTTTAAGTTGTAAAAGTTGTGGCCATTCTAAATGTGGTTAAAAAACAAAAACCCGCAATATGCGGGTTTTTTTTAAGGAACAAAGTATGACAAAAAAAGAACGGGTTGCATATCTCATCCAAAAGCTGGAAGAATTCTATCCTGAAACACCCATACCCTTACAGCACAAAGATCCCTACACTTTATTAATCGCAGTGCTACTCTCTGCACAAAGCCAAGATGCTAGGGTCAATACCGTAACACCTGTACTCTTTAAAAAAGCCGACAATCCTTATGATATGGTCAAAATGAGTGTACAACACATACGTGACATTATCAAGCCGGTAGGTTTATCACCTATGAAAGCGAAAGGTATTTATGGGCTTTCTAAAATCTTAATTGAAAAGCACCAAGGACAAGTTCCTCGAACCTTCGAAGAATTAGAAACCTTGCCATCTGTAGGACATAAAACGGCTAGTGTTGTAATGAGCCAAGCATTTGGAATTCCTGCTTTTCCTGTAGACACACACATACATAGACTGATGTATCGATGGAATTTAAGTACGGGTAAAAATGTAACGCAAACCGAAAAAGATGCAAAAAGACTTTTTCCAAAAAAATTATGGAATAAACTACACCTCCAAATAATTTTTTACGGAAGGGAGCATTCCCCGGCTAGAGGTTGGGACAAAGAAAAGGACGTAATCTACCAAAAAATCGGAAGAAAAAATTTATAAAAAAAAAGCCGCAATTTGCGGCTTTTTAAAATGAAACCTCAATTCAAATGTAGTGCAATGAAATAGTTGGTTTTTGTTTTAACTATCTTTAATGATTTTGAATAGTTAAGTAAAAATTGAACGGTTTCTCTTTTTGGTTGCATTCGTTTAGAGAATGACTTTTCAGTGTAAAATTTCATCATATATTTATAGTCTTTATAAACATACAACGCAATCTTTTGACTATTATTATATTAAGTATATAAAACTATCTGATGTTTTTCTATTAACTTACGCATATTAATAATAGCATAACGCATTCGCCCCAGTGCCGTATTGATACTAACACCTGTAGAAAGGGCAATTTCCTTAAAACTCATATCTTTATACATACGCATCATTAACACTTCTTTTTGATCCTCCGGAAGTTCCTCTATTAAATTACGAATATCCTTTAAAACCTGTTCCTTAACAATTTGATTTTCTGCATTCAGTGCACTATCTTTAACGACAGAAAAAATATCAAAATCATCCTTATTACTAAAAGTGGCATTTTTGGAGTTCCTTCTAAAATAATCAATAACCAAATTATGGGCAATACGCATGGCCCAAGGTAAGAATTTACCTTCTTCACGATAGGCTCCTCTTTTTAAGGTATTAATTATTTTTACAAAAGTATCTTGAAATATATCTTCGGTGACATCCTTATCTAACACTTTTGAGTAAATAAAACTAAAAATTCTATTTTGATGTCTTGAAATAAGAATAGATAAAGATTGTTCTTTACCATTAATGTACTCGGAAACTAATACGGAATCAGTAATCTTTTGGGTTTGCATAATTTACTTTTTGTAAGCTTCGGAGGCTTATTAAACAATACTAATAAAACTAAAAGTAAATATATGCTATAGACTGCTGTTTTAAATTACTGAAGAACAAATATGCAAGACATTTTTGAGTTATCCAAATTTTTTAACAAAAAAAAATGCCCAACTGAATAGATGAGCATTGTAAATACTGTAAAATTTACATTAATTATCAGGATCTAAGTAGTCGGGAATAGTATCGCCGTCAGTATCTATTGCATCAGACGGATTACCATCTCCATTAGGATCGGGATTCTCATCTTTTGTCAATATATCATCACCATCATCATCATTATCGAAATAGTTTGGTAACTCGTCGCCATCTGTATCGTCATTGCTATAATCACCATCTCCATCCACATCTTCGTACATAGAAAGAATTGTATCTCGATCACCATCAGTTCGTTTAATCAAGTTTAATTCTATATAAAAGATTAAGGGAGAACTTGCCGGTATAGTATTATAGTTATTATTAGCATACCCTAAACCTGAAGGCATAAACAAAATCCCCTTACCGGTATCTGAAAATGCAAAAGATTGATCCGGTAATACAGTATAATTTCCTGATTTAAAATGAGGTATACCTTCTTGCCAACCTTTAATAACACCATTTAAAGTAAACCAATTACCATAATTAATTTGTTCAAATACCTCATCATTTAGCAATATACCTTTATAGGATACGTGTACAGAATCTACAGGAGAAGGCTGTTCGTTAATCCCTTGCTCTTGAATGAGATAATACAATTGATACGTAACATCTTCGTCAATATCATCCCAATGTTTGGTAACGGTTTGGGTTGTAACCAAATCATAAACCGGCGTTTCATTATTGGCGATTACCTCTAATTCACCATTTGCATTTACAAAATGAGTTTGCATATATTGCACTAAGGAATCATTATCAATGGCTACCTGAGCTGCATGATCAAAAGGTTCTATTGGATCTGTAGAATTATCACATTTGGAAGCATAAATAAATACAATTGCTACGATTAAAAGAAGTTTATATCTCATCTAAAAAAACTATAATTATTATTTAGGTGCGCAAGATACAATTTTTCCTATTTTTGTTACCTACTTTAACGCTTAATTAACACACTTGTAATGCGTATTGATAAATATCTTTGGACAATTCGATATTTTAAGACAAGAAGTCTTGCTACAGAGGCTTGTAAAAAAGGACACATAAGTGTTAATGAAGCCAAGGTTAAACCTTCCAAAGAGGTTTTTATTGGCGATTATATCGTTGTGAGAAAGAATCAGATAAACTATGAATTTGAGGTACTAGATATTCCAAAGAATCGTGTGGGTGCCAAATTAGTAGACCTATACCGTAAAGACACCACTCCCAAAGAAGCCTTTGAAACGAGTGAGCTCTTAAAATATGCTAAATCTTATTATCGTAAAAAAGGAATTGGAAGACCCACTAAAAAAGACCGCAGAGCTATTGACGACTATTTAACGGATGAATTAGATGACTAAACACTCAACATTGTATTACAATAAAGCTTATTGGGATCAACAATATTATGCTAAAAAAACCGGTTGGGATATTGGTTATATTGCGACACCTATTAAAGAATATATTGATCAACTGACCGATAAAACCCTTAAAATTCTTATACCGGGTGCAGGAAATGCCTATGAAGCTGAGTATCTCATTAGAAAAGGTTTTAAAAATACTTATATTTTAGAATTTGCACAGCTTCCTATTGCTAACTTGCTTGAACGTTTCCCCGATTTTCCTAAAGAAAACATTATACAAATCGATTTTTTTACATTTCAAGGTCAATTTGATTTAATAATAGAACACACCTTTTTTAGTTCGCTACAACCTAAAACCCGTATTAATTATGTAGATAAGGTTTATGAGCTATTAAAACCATCCGGAAAACTGGTTGGTTTATTATTTAATAAAAAATTTGGCAAACCCTACCCTCCTTTTGGCGGGGATAAAAAAGTATATATCAATTTATTTAGAAATAATTTTAAAATAAACACATTAGAAATAGCCTATAACTCGATCAAACCCCGACAAGACAACGAATTGTTTATTATCTTTGAAAAAAAATAAAAATGTCAAAAACTATCATTTTAAACACTATAGCCATCCAAAATAAGATTAGGCGTATCGCTTATCAAATCTATGAAATTAATAGTGATGAGGAGGCTATTAGTATTGCAGGTATTAAAGAGAATGGATTTCTATTCGCTCAAAAAGTTGCCGCCGAATTGGAAAAAATAAGTCCTATTTCTATTCAAATTGGCTCTATCTCAGTGGATAAAAAAAATCCCCTTTCTCCCATTTCCACTTCATTACAAGCAGTAGATTATCGCAATAAACCTTTAGTTATTATTGATGATGTATTACACACCGGATCTACTTTAATGTATGCTGTTCGTCATTTTTTAGCAGAACCCTTAACACGTGTTAATACGGTTGTGTTAGTAGACCGCAATCACAAACAATTCCCTATTAAAGTAGACTTTAAAGGTATATCTTTATCCACATCTCTTCAAGACCACGTAGAAGTCGTTTTTAATAAAGAGGGTGATTATGTCTATTTGGAATAAGGTATTGTTTTGATAATTTCACCAACAATAGCCTCAATACTTAAACCATCTACATCCACCGTTTTATCCGCTTTACAATAGAAGTTGTTTCTTTCAAAAAGATGCATTCCTATATATTCTTTCAGTAAATCAGTACTAATATATGTCAGCATTGGACGTTCAGCCTTATCACTAATAGACAATCTATCATATAGGGTTTGTACATTGGCTCGCAGATAAATACTCAAAGCCTTATCCATAATTAAATCCATAATTCCGTGAAAAGTAGGAGTTCCCCCTCCTAACGACAAAACAAAGTCCTCTTGGCGATCTAGGAGCTGTTTCAAGTACTTATATTCTAGTTTACGAAAAAAAAGTTCTCCTTTTTCTTTAAATATTTCAGGAACTGTCAAACCCTCTTTATGTGTAATAAAATCATCTAAATCTATAAATTTAATTCTTAATTTTTTAGACAAGGCCTTGCCAATCACTGTTTTACCACTCGCCATATAGCCCATAAGTACTATTTTTTTTTGTTGAAGCATTCCTTCATTTTTTTAGAGTACAAATATGAATAAAATTATGTAATTTTGCGAATCCTAATTTTAGCGCACATGGTGGAATTGGTAGACACGCTAGCTTGAGGGGCTAGTGTCCGTTTAGGACGTGCAGGTTCAAATCCTGTTGTGCGCACTTTTAAAAAAGAATAAACTATGTTTAATAATTTAAGTGATAAGTTAGATAAAGCCCTTCATGTGCTCAAAGGTCACGGTAAAATAACCGAGGTTAATGTAGCCGAAACCTTAAAAGAAGTAAGAAGAGCGTTACTGGATGCCGACGTAAACTTTAAAATTGCCAAAGACTTTACTAAAAGAGTAAAAGACAAAGCCATTGGAGCCAATGTATTAACGACCTTAAATCCCAGTCAGTTACTTGTAAAAATTGTAAAAGACGAATTGACAGAATTAATGGGAGGTGATACGGCTGGAATAAATCTATCCGGAACACCTACAGTTATATTAATGTCCGGTTTACAAGGTTCCGGTAAAACCACTTTTTCCGGTAAACTGGCTAATTATTTAAAGAATAAAAAAACAAAACAACCTCTCTTGGTGGCCTGTGACGTGTATCGCCCCGCCGCTATTGACCAACTAAAAGTAGTGGGTGAGCAAATCGGTGTTGAAGTTTACAGTGAACCGGAAAACAAAAATCCGGTTGATATTGCTAAAAATGCCATTAAATATGCCAAGAGTAATGGTAAAAATGTAGTAATACTAGATACCGCCGGACGTTTGGCTATTGATGAAGTGATGATGACCGAAATTGCCAATATCCACAAAGCCGTTCAACCACAAGAAACTTTGTTTGTAGTAGACTCTATGACAGGACAAGATGCGGTAAATACGGCAAAAGCCTTTAATGATATCCTTAATTTTGAAGGTGTTGTACTGACAAAACTAGATGGTGACACCCGAGGTGGTGCCGCATTAACCATTAAATCTGTGGTTAACAAACCAATCAAGTTTATAGG
>JANTFW010000051.1 GCA_024763245.1 Flavobacteriaceae bacterium
GATATCCTTAGAAAAGGGTTTATGTTTAGGCATGTCTTCTATCAAACTACCGGAAACACGTATCATATACACCCCAATCATACTAATCATAATAAGTAACACAGTAGTTATATAAATACTTATACGATGGTGTCTTACAGTATTCTCAAGCCATGAAATAATCCGTTCTATCCATTTTTTATGCAGATGCCGCAAATGCTTCTCTTTGGGCATAGGTAAAAAGCTGTATATGATTGGGATAATTAAGAGTGCCAAAATAAAGATAGCCAAAATACTAACGGAAGCAATAACACCAAATTCACTTAACAGTTGACTTCTGGTAAAGATAAAAGTAGCAAAACCTGCAGCAGTGGTTAAATTGGTCATTAAAGTGGCATTACCAATTTTAGTAATTACCCGATGTAAGGACCTGGCTTTGTTCCCATGTTTTACGACCTCTTGTTGGTATTTATTAATTAAGAAAATGGCATTGGGAACCCCGATAACAATAATTAATGGAGGAATTAATGCCGTTAGGATGGATATTTCATAGTGAAATAGTCCTATAAAACCAAAAGCCCACATCACTCCGATACTTACCACAATCATAGTGATAAATGTAGCCCTGAAAGATCTAAAAAAGAAAAAGAAAATTAATGCCGTTACAAAAAGAGCCAATGCTAAAAACATGCGCATTTCATCTTTTATATTATCCGAATTCATCGTACGGATATAGGGCATTCCTGAAACTCTTACATCCAAGTGGTTATCGTGTTCGAATTTATCAATAATGGGATTTAAGTTGTTTAAAACAAAATTTTTACGCGCCGGAGTATTGACAATATCCTTCTTAAGATAAATTAAGGTTTGAATGGTTCCTGTTTTTTTGTTGTAGAGTAAATTATTATAGAAAGGAAGATTATCGAATAATTCTGTTTTTATTTTCTGTACATCCGCCTCACTTTTTGGCAAGGTATTGTATAGCGGCTCCATGATAAATCTGGTGTGTTTATCATCTTTTTTTAGGAGTTTAATATCGCCGATTGAAAAAGCAAAATCTACTTCATTAAAAGCAGCAACTTGCTCGGAAATGGCATTCCAATTATTAAATTTTTCGGGTGTAAAAATGCTGCTATCCTTAACCGCTAATAAAATTAGATTACCTTCTTCTCCAAATAAATTTAAAAACCGATCATAATTTAAATTAACAGGGTGGTCTTCCGGTAGAATATTTGCCTCAGTATATGAAAAATGAGCATATTTCCATTGTGTAGATAAAAATAAAGTAATGGCCGTAAGCAAAACTAATACGATGATCCTACCCTTTAGAATAATTCTCGAAACAAAGTTCCAAACACTCATTAAATGAAATTTTTGCAAACTTACAAAAATGCTTTTAGAAAGACTTGTGCTTGTTTTTTTATTTTATTCTTAAAACTAGAAGTACTTGCTATGAAAAACATACTCCTATAATATATTAAAGAATAAGACTTTTAAACGATGCTTCCATATTAAGAAATAAATAGTACTTTCGTTCTTATAAATTTTGATGATGCAAACTACTTTTTTTTCACATCCTACTGCAATAATCGATGCGGATTGCCATATAGGTCAGGGTACTAAAATTTGGCATTTTAGTCATATTATGTCGCATGCCATCATTGGAGATCATTGTAATATAGGTCAAAATGTGGTTGTTTCGCCTGATGTAGTTTTAGGAAAAAACGTTAAAGTTCAAAACAATGTATCGATCTATTCCGGTGTTATCTGTGAAGATGATGTTTTTTTAGGCCCTTCTATGGTTTTTACAAATGTAACAAATCCTAGAAGTGCTGTTAATAGAAGAGGTCAGTACGAACGAACTTTAGTTAAAAAAGGAGCTAGCATTGGAGCTAATGCTACCATTGTTTGTGGTAATGATATTGGTGAATATGCCTTTATCGGTGCGGGTGCGGTGGTAACTAAAAACGTGAAAGCCTATGCTTTGGTTGTAGGAAACCCTTCAAAACAAATAGGCTGGATGAGTGAGTTTGGACATCGTCTACACTTTGATGAACAAGGTATTGCTAGGTGTCCCGAAAGTCAAGAGACCTACAGATTACAGAACAATACCGTACAAAAAATTACTAATTAAATAATGAATAGATGAACTTTAAGCAACTTCTTAGTGGTACTTTATTACTTGTTTACAGTATTTTTAGCTATGCTCAGTCGGAAAGACCTCCTTTATATCCCAATTGTGAAAAAGATAGTATTGCGATACAAAAACAATGCTTTATTGCTCATGTGACCGATGATTTTTATCAAAACTTTCCTAGGGAAAAATACCCAAAAGCCTCCTTTAAAGTAGTGTTTTCAGCAACCAAAGAAGGACGTTTTGAAGTATTGTTTGTAAAATCTGATGGGCAGCCTATTGATCGAGTGGTACGTGAAACTTTTTCTAAATTACCTAATTTTTTACCGGCTACTTATGACCAACACCCTATCGATCAGCAATATGTATTGTCCTACCCCAAAAATGAAACTCAAATAACCCCTTTAACGGCTCATACCTCTAATCCCAAAAGTATACCGACTGAAAACCCACTGTTTTCTTCATCATTACAACTTCCTTTTTCGCATGAAACCTATCGTAATTTAGATGCCTTTGAAACCAATTTACAAACACATACTTCGGTTAAACCCTACATATATCGATCTCTTCTTCCTCATATTAACTTTGACACGATTCAACAGCAGCTTTCATTACATAAAACCAGCTGGTGGGGGCGTAAATTTTGGGATGAAAATATGCTGATTATTGAGGATTCCAATTATTGGTTTCATCTGGATCCAATAGCCGATCTTCAGCTTGGTAAAGATAATTCCGATCAAACCTACACCTATAACAATACACGAGCCCTTAGAGTGGAAGGTGGATTAGGGAAAAAACTGGGTTTTTCGTCTACTCTGTTTGAAAGCCAGGGGCGTTTTGCTCATTACTTCAACAAGTATGCTCGGGCCATTGCCCCCATACGAGATGGTTATGCCGTTGTGCCCGGAAGAGATATTGCTAAAAATTATAATGAAAACGGCTTTGACTACCCTTTGACAACCGGTTATCTAAGCTACCAAGCTTTGGAGGAACTCAATATCCAATTTGGTCATGATCGCAATTTTATTGGTGATGGATACCGTTCCCTTTTCTTGTCGGATGTGGGTGCTCCGTATACTTTTTTAAAATTTACGACCAATTTTTGGAAAATTCAGTATACTAATATTTGGACTTGGTTACGGGATGTTACCACCGATACGGACACAAATGAACCGTATAAAAGAAAATATATGGCGCTTCATTACTTGAGTTGGAACGCTACAAAAAAACTAAATATAGGTTTATTTGAAAGTGTTATTTGGGCCAAAACAGCCGATAGAGGTTTTGATGTACAATATTTAAACCCTGTCATCTTTTATAGAGCCCTGGAGTTTTCAAACGGATCTAAGGCAGGAAATGCCATGCTTGGACTTAGCGTAAACTATCAAATACACAAAGATATTAAGTTGTATTCTCAATTTGTTTTGGATGAATTAACGGTAAAAGAGTTTGTAAAAAACGAAGGATATTGGGCGAATAAATATGGACTACAATTTGGTGCTAAATATTACCATGCTTTTAATATCCCTCATTTATTTCTTCAAGCAGAATACAATATGGTGAGACCCTATACCTATTCGCATTCCAAACCCGAAATAAACTACGGCCACGTTAACCAACCCTTGGCTCACTTGTGGGGAAGTAATTTTAAGGAGTTTACCCTTATTGCCGATTATCAAAAAAACAGATGGTTTGGTAATCTTAAACTAACTAGTGGTATAAAAGGCTTTGATTATAATTCTGATACAGATTCGTTCAGCTACGGTGGCGATATATTTAGAACGTATACAGATCGGAATGCAAATTATGGAATTACTACCGGACAAGGAAATAAGGCTTTAATAACTATAGGTGAACTTAAATTAGGCTACCTTGTTAATCCTGCCACCAATTTGAAGCTATTTGGAAGCGTGCTTGTCAGAAATTTTAATACACCCACTCCGGATCCTGTTTTCGAAAACAAAACAAGCACTTGGTTTAATCTCGGTTTTAGAACAGATATTACCAATTGGTATTTTGATTTTTAAACGCTTACCAATCGGAAATCAATACCAATAGTAGTTAAATGTAAATTACCAGATTGTTCACCTTAATCTAGATGATATGACCAATACGAAAAAACCTTGGAGAAGGGAAAATAACTCCTTATAGTAAAGATTTTTCGGTCATCTCTTTAGGCTTTTCAATACTCATAATATCTAAAATAGTAGGTGCAATATTTGCTAAAATACCCGTATGGATTTTTTTACGATCCGGATCGACCAAAATAAGAGGTACCGGATTTGTAGTGTGTGCTGTATTAGGGCTATGGTCCGGATTAACCATACATTCTACATTTCCGTGATCGGCAATGATAATACTGGAATATCCATTTTCTAGTCCTGTTTCTACAACTTCTTTTACACAAGTATCTACCGTTTCGGCAGCTTTTATAGCCGCTTTAAAAACGCCGGTATGGCCCACCATATCACCATTGGCAAAATTTAATATGATTAGATCAGCTGTATGGTGTTTTAACTCCGGGAGTAACTTATCTTTTACTTCATAAGCGCTCATTTCAGGCTTTAAATCGTAAGTAGCTACTTTGGGTGAATTGACTAAAATACGTTTTTCGCCTTTAAAAGGCTCTTCTCTACCTCCAGAGAAAAAGAAGGTAACGTGAGCATATTTTTCGGTCTCTGCAATACGAATTTGTTTCTTGTTGTATTCGGCAACAACTTCACCTAAAGTGTGTTTTAGATTTTCTTTATCAAAAACCACATTAATCCCCTTAAATTTAGCATCATAATTGGTGAGTGTCACAAAATAGAGGGGTAATGTTTTCATGGAAAACTCAGGAAAATCTGTTTGTGTAAGCACCTCTGTTAATTCACGCCCTCGATCGGTCCTGAAATTGAAAAAGATTACCAGATCATCTTCTTCAATAGTCCCAATGGGATTGTTGTTTGTATCACATACTACCGTAGGTTCAATAAACTCATCGGTTATAGAATTGGCATAACTTTTAGCTATACTTTCTATTGGATTTGTTGTTTTCTGTCCGATTCCCTTTACCAATAAATCATAGGCTTTTTTTACACGTTCCCATCTTTTGTCTCTATCCATGGCGTAATAACGCCCAATAATGGAAGCCACTTGGGAATGTGTGTCTTTTGTAAAGGAAAGTAGATCTTCAATAAAACCTTTTCCTGACTTTGGATCTACGTCTCGACCATCCATAAAAGCATGAACATATCCGGGTACTTTATAACTATCAGCAATCTTTATTAAAGCTTTAAGATGATTGATGTGGGAGTGTACACCACCATCGGATAGTAATCCCAGAAAGTGTACTTTTTTATGATTTTTTTTGGCGTATGTAAAAGCTGCTTTAATAGTTTTTTCTTCCGCTAGTGTATGATTCTCAATAGCTTTGTTAATTTTTACAAAATCTTGATAAACAATGCGTCCTGCACCGAGATTCATATGACCCACTTCAGAATTTCCCATTTGTCCCTCAGGTAATCCTACATCCAAACCTGACGTTTTGAGTGTAGCATTTGGGTATTTTTTTGTCAAATAGTCTAGATAAGGTGTGTTTGCTTGTGCTATGGCTGAGGCTTTCGCATTTTGGGTCATTCCCCAACCATCTAATATAATTAATATAACTTTGTGGTTCATTCCTATGTTTTTTGATGGTGCAAAGGTAACTTTAAATCTGGCAATTTATCCAATATCTATGGCCAATTGATAAGCCGATCGAATGGCATCTTGTGCTTTTGCCGGTTTTATCGCATCACCTATAAGATGACAGTTTATTTTACCCTCTAGTTCTTTCACTAGTTGGTTATTGCTGATCATCCCGGTGGCAACGACAATCATGTCAATGTCTGTTAAACGAATTTTTTCAGTACCTTCTATTACGATACTTTTTTGATCTTCTTCTACTTCAATTACCCGATGATTTTTATAGATATGTACTGCAGGGCTATTTTGCAATTTTTTAAGGGTTAATTTTCGTTCTATCATTTCCATCCCTCGGGCAATATCATCTAACATTTCTACGAGAACCACTTCATTATTAGCATCTATAAGCTTACTGGCTAACTCCGTCCCGATAAGTCCGCCACCAATAATAAGCAGTTTTTTTTGATGGGGAAGATTCTTATCCTCCAGTAGTTCTGACCAATGATAATGAATAAGGCCTTTAATATCCGGAATAAAAGGTCTGGCACCTGTGGCAATAACAACTTCGTTAAAGTTAGACTGTACTAAATCTTTGGCATTTACCTCTTTATGGATAACTGGAATTTTGTATTCCTTTAATATGGAAATATAATAATCTACAATCTTTTTAAGATTTTTTTTCTTAGGAGGTAACCAAGCTAAGTTAAACTGCCCACCTAATTGATTTTTTTCAAAAATAGTAACCAAATGCCCTTTGTTATGTAGTCTTAAAGCCGCTTCCATACCTGCCAGTCCACCACCAATTACAGCAATTTTTTTAGGATTAGGTGTTACATTAGATTTGAGTAAATTAGGGTTGTTGACTTCGGGATTTACCAAGCAGCCTAAGCCCTTTCCTGCTTTAACACCTCCTAAACAAGCCTCGGAACACGCAAGGCAAGGTCTATATATTTCTTGTACTAGGCCTAGATGTTTGCCTATAAAATCAGGGTCTGCAACAAGGGCTCGACCAATAGCCATATATTTTCCATTATATTTTTTTTCAATGGTTTCGATAGCTTCGGTTGTGTTAATCTGTCCCACAAATATTGTGGGTATTGTTGTGTGTTGATCAATCTGATAAGCAAATTCCCAGGTTTTCCCTTGCCCCACAAACATATGTTGAAAATACCATGGCGGCGTATTACATACCGAACCCGATGACACGTGAAGGGCTGTAACCCCTAATTTTTCAAGTTGTTTGGCATAGGCTATACTTTCTTCAATTTTGATTCCTTTAGGGGTCATTTCTTCGCCGCTAACACGTACAATTACCGGAATAGAAATTGCCGCTATAACCGCCTCGATTACCCTGAGCGGAAAGCTACTTCTGTTGGCGAAACTACCCCCAAAGGCATCTTTTCTATTATTGGTTTCAGGAGATAAAAATTGTGCTAACAAATAACCGTGACCGGATTGAATTTCTACAAAATCAAAGCCGGCTTTTTCTGCTCGTAAGGCCGTATCTATAAATAATTGTTCAACAGCTTTCATATCGTCTTGATTCATCATTCTAGGATTTTTCCCTCCATTAGGACAAGCTTGATCGGTAGCCGAAATAAAATAATTACCCGGAATCATAGGGTTAGCCATTCTGCCGGGATGATTAAGATGGGCAATAGCTTTTGTGTTGGATTGGTGTAAAGCATCGGTAATTTGTTGTAGTCCTTCTATTTTATCATCGGCGTCAATACCTAATTGTGTGGGGAGTTCCCGTAGTGATAGGTCTAAAAAGAGTGGTTCTAGGGCTACTGCCCCCATATACTTGCCAACTTTTTTGTAAAAATGAAGATGTCGTTCATTGACGATGCCCGGTTTATGACAATACCCCAATTTTAGTGGGGGCATAATAAAATTATTTTTGAGACTTAGCATTAGTAACGGTTTTAGGGTTGGCTATTTACTTTGGTAAACACCCGAAATGCATATACAAAAGTATGATTTGTTTTTCTAATTCTACTGGGAAAATCTGTATAATTAACGTCTTAAATATACCACTTTTTTAGTTTCAAAAAAGTTTTCGGTAAAATAATCTGTTAGTGAAAATAGTTTTGATTCCGGGAATTCAGCGAGTTCTTCACTAAGGTCTCCTCCTTTTAAGTAAAGGATTCCGTTAGGGAGATTGTGGAGAGACTTGGCCTTGATTTTTCCCTGTGTCCAATGGGTAAAGGCATCCATTCTTGCCACCGCTCTACTCACAATAAAATCAAATTTCCCGCCTATATCTTCTACTCTGGAATGTATACTTTTTACATTGGTAAGTTGTAATCCATCAACTACTTCATCGACCACTTTTATTTTTTTACCAATAGAATCTACTAGGGTAAATTGTGTTTGTGGAAAGAGTATGGCTAATGGAATTCCGGGAAATCCCCCACCGGTTCCTACATCTAATATGCTAGCATTCGGTAAAAAACCTTGTACTTTTGCAATGCCCAACGAATGTAATACGTGACGTAAATACAGTTGATCGATGTCTTTACGAGACACTACATTTATTTTGATATTCCAATCTGCATATAAGTCTTGTAAAGCCGCAAATTGCGTCTTTTGATTTGAGCTGATATCCGGAAAATATTTTTCGATTAATTCCATTCGATTTTACTGTTATTTATATAATTTAAAAGACAAAAACCATAGTTTGTCATCCCTAGGTGAAATAAAAATCAAAGTTTTTGTTTCATTAGTACAAAGATAAATTTATTTATGTTTTCGTATTTAGGATTTAGAATTTAATAGTATTTTCGTGCTTTATTTTTAGTAGAAATCTATGTCACACCCATTATCCGATCGTATTACCGGCTTACCGGTTTCTCAAACCCTTTCTATGGCTGCTAAAGCCAGAGAACTAAAGGCACAAGGTATTGATATAATCAGTTTGAGTTTAGGAGAACCTGATTTTAATACTCCCGATTTTATTAAGGAGGCTGCTAAAAAAGCGATAGACGATGATTATAATTCTTATACGCCTGTAGAGGGCTATTTAGAGTTGAGAGAGGCGGTTTGTAGAAAATTTAAAAGAGATAATGCCATAACCTATACGCCCAATCAAGTAGTGGTATCTACCGGAGCTAAACAAGCTTTAGCTAATGTAGCTATGGTATTGCTAAATCCCGGCGATGAAGCCATTTTACCGGCTCCTTACTGGGTGAGTTATGAAGCTATAGTGAAACTGTGTGAAGCACAACCGGTTTCTATTACTACAGGGATTGAGCAAGGTTTTAAAATGACACCTCAACAATTGGAACGTGCCATTACACCTAAGACCAAATTAGTATTTTTAAATTCTCCGAGTAATCCTACTGGGGCGGTTTATTCTCGTGAAGAGATGCGAGCACTAGCCGATGTTTTGGTAGAATATCCGGATATTTATGTCATTTCGGACGAGATTTACGAACATATACTATACGAAGGGGAAGCTTTTAGTATGGCCGCTTTCGAGGATATGTATGATCATACAATTACCATAAACGGATTGTCAAAGGCTTTTGCCATGACCGGTTGGCGACTGGGTTATATTGGCGCACCTGAGTGGATTGCTAAAGCTTGTGCTAAAATGCAAGGGCAAATTACTTCGGGTACCAATTGTATTACCCAACGCGCAGCAATAACGGCTTTGGATGCACCTGTTTCCAAGATTCAATATATGATTGATGAGTTTAAAGAACGTCGCAATCTGGTCTTCGAATTGCTGCAAGCTATTCCGGGATTTAAGGTTAGAAAAGCACAAGGTGCCTTTTATTTTTTTCCGGATATTTCCTATTATTTTGGCAAAACCTTACAAGGAACTTCTATTGAGAATGCCACAGATTTATCTATGTATTTGTTGAAAGAAGCCCATGTGGCCACCGTAACCGGAGATGCTTTTGGAGCACCTAACTGTCTGCGATTGTCTTATGCAACTTCAACAGATGCACTACTTGAAGCCTTAAAAAGAATCAAAAAGGCTGTAACAGTTTAATTGTCCCGCTACCGGGTTATCAAACTTCTTAAAAAATATTTAGCTGATGTAATTTGTAGGTATTTATCCCAAAGATTCGATAATTCCCATTTAATAACAGGAAGAGATAAAAAAAGCCCACTACTAATTAGCAGGCTTTTTTTATAGATTACTGTTGTTCTAATTTTCTGTAAATTAGATGGTTTTCTTTATACAGTTGAAGTAAATTAATCAAGGCTTCAATAAGATCTTTAGTCTCCAGTAGTATTCCAAAATAAAGTGCCGTATTACGTTTACTACTTTCTTCAGATCTAATTCGAGCTACTTGTTTATCTAATAAATCAGATACATTATTAGCCAAACTATGTTTTGCATCTAAAATATCTTGAATGTTTGTAAATGTATTGCTTTCAAAATCTTGCTCTATGTTTTTAAGTAAGGTACGCAACTCTTTATTGATTAAAGCTAAATCATCTATTTGGGGTTGTTTTAAATTCTTGTGATTGTTGTTTACATGATTGTAACTCGTAGTAGAAATAAACTCAATAGATTGTACAATATCCTGCAAATAACCTAAAACAAGAATATAAAATCTGCTGGCTTTTACAGAAGAATCGTCTAGGGATTTGATAAACGAGAAAACATCATTTTGTAACTCATTAATCTCAACATTTAGTTTTCGAACATGTTTGTCTGTTTTCGAGAGTTTATTTAAATCATGAGACGCTAAATCCGTAACCACATTATTGTACAATTTACTGACACGTTTTACCACCTCAGAAATATGATTAGAACTTTCGTCCATGACTTCATTGACTGTTAAGAGTTCTGCTCTTTTTCTAAACTGTTTATCCTGTAATTCCTTAGATTTCTTTTTGAATTTTAAGGTATTTTTTACAATTAAGAAAAACACTAAAGCTAATAAAATAACTACAGCAATTATTCCTCCTTTATAAATGAGATAAGCAAAAATTCCCGAAACGATAAAGGCAGAGATGGCCGTTAAAAACCAACCCCCAATCACATTAAAAACACCGGCCACTCTATATACCGCACTCTCTCTTCCCCAAGCTCTATCGGCAAGTGAAGTACCCATTGCAACCATAAATGTCACATAAGTCGTAGAAAGTGGAAGATGCATAGAGGTTCCCACAGAAATTAATATACCGGCAACAAAAAGATTTACCGATGCTCTAACCGAATCAAAAGCCGGTAACTCATAGGTCTTGTCTTTAGGTAATTCTATTACAGGGCGCTGAAATTTGGCATCAATGTATTGTAGCGTACTTTTTGGTAGAACTTTTGTAATTACTTTATTGAATGAGATGGCGGCACGTACTACAGCTCTTGAGATACCATTGGCCTGAAATTTTTCTTGGGCTTCATCCTGTCGGGACAAGTTAATTCCGGTTTCAATAACCGTTTTAGCTTTTTTAGAAAACCAAAGGGTTACAACCATAATACTTCCAGCCAATAGTAAAAGTAGTGTGTTAGATTCTACCTTGGCTGCTAAAAAGCCCATTTCAAAAGTAGTAGGATCCGGAGAGCCACTGCCAACCCATTTTTGATAGGAATTAAGCGCAGCCATGGGTACACCTATAAAATTAACCAGGTCGTTTCCTGAAAAGGCTAATGCTAGCGAAAAAGTACCAATAACAATAATAAATTTTAAAATATTAACTTTAAAAATACTGACCATTAATTGAGAAATTAAGGTCCAAGCAACAAAACCATATATCAATATTTGAAATGTTTTTCCTTCGAAATAGGGTTTAATATCTCCTTTGTAATAAGGGGTTCCTTTAAGGCCTTTAATAACGATAAAATACGTTATAGCAGTTATAGCAATACCTCCAAATAGGGCGTGGATGTAACTCTTCCTTTTTTCGATATGAAAGGAGTATAACAATCGGGATAAAAATTGCACCAAAGCACCTACGGTAAAAGCGACAATTACCGATAATAAAATACCAAAAATAATAAACAGAGCCGTAGTAGTATTGATATATTTACCCAGTTGTACAATGGTTTCATCATCCAGATTTGCTATTTTTATCAATGCCATGGCTACGGCAGCTCCCAGTAATTCAAACACAATAGAAACGGTAGTTGATGTCGGCATTCCCAAGGTGTTAAACACATCCAAGAGGAGAATATCGGTAATCATTACAGCCATAAAAATGAACATGATCTCATTGAAATAAAAAGCACCCGGATTAAAAATTCCTTTTCGGGCAACCTCCATCATTCCACTTGAGGTAACAGCTCCTAAAAGCACACCCAAACTGGCAATAATCATAATGTTTCGAATAGAAATCACTTTAGAACCGATAGCAGAATTCAAAAAATTTACCGCATCATTGCTCACGCCTACAATTAAATCAATTATGGCTAAAATGACTAGTGCAATAAGCATAAATAAATAAATATCTCCCATAATGTTTTACATTGTTTAAATTACAAAATTACAAAGCCTAATGTTACCTCAAAGTTACCAAATTTTTAAGAACTTCTTTTTTTGACATTCATAAAAAAAAGTGTACATTTACACTTTAACTAAATACTAACCCATAAAAACAAAAAATTATGTCTGTAATGAAAGTTATTGAAATTATGGCTGACTCCGACAAAAGTTGGGAAGATGCCACTAAAAATGCGGTGTCTCATGCCGCTAAAAGTATCAAACACATAAAATCTGCCTTTGTACAATCACAAAGTGTGGTAGTAAAAGATGGTGGTGTTTCTAGCTTTAGAGTCAATGTAAAAATTACTTTTGAAGTGAAATAATTTAGAAAAATCAATCTACAAACGCTTTGAAATTGTTCAAGGCGTTTTTTTTTGCGTATAAATTTCTATATTAGCGTCACAACATTTATTATGTATCTAAAACAACTACTGCTAATGCTGTTACTTTCTATTACCGGATGTAACAGTCAAAACAAACCGTCCAAAATGCTTAAAGAACATCAATTTACCAATGATTTAATTAAGGAGACCAGTCCTTATTTATTACAACATGCCCATAATCCGGTCCAATGGCACGCTTGGAATGCCCAAACATTGGAGTTAGCACGCAAAGAAAATAAACCCCTGTTAATTTCAATAGGATATGCCGCATGTCATTGGTGCCACGTAATGGAGCACGAGAGCTTTGAAAACGAGGCTGTTGCCGAAATCATGAATGCTCACTTTATCTGTGTAAAAGTAGATCGAGAAGAACGCCCGGATATCGATCAAATTTATATGGATGCCGTTCAATTATTAACAGGTCGTGGTGGATGGCCACTAAACTGTATAGCCTTACCCGATGGGAGTCCATTTTGGGGAGGCACCTATTTCCCAAAAGATAAATGGGTGAATGTTTTAACTGAAATTGGTACCATTTGGAATGATAATCCAGAAAAGATTGAAGAGTATGCTGCACAATTAACAAAAGGTGTTCAAAGTAAGGACATGCAAAATCTTAGCAGTGACCGAAAGGATTTTTCCAATGCCGATTTGACAAAAATTATTTCCAAATGGGAACAGTATTTTGATTATGATATGGGTGGTTTAAATAGAGCCCCAAAATTTCCAATGCCTAATAATTATCATTTTTTATTACGTTATGCTGTACAAGAGGATAATTCGGAACTATTGACTTATGTAAATACGACCTTAACTAAAATGGCCTATGGTGGTATTTATGATCAAATAGGAGGTGGGTTTGCCCGATATGCTACGGACACAAATTGGCATATTCCACATTTTGAAAAAATGTTGTATGATAACGCCCAATTGGTAAGCCTTTATGCGGATGCTTATTTAGTGACTAAGAATCCTTTGTACAAGGATGTTGTTTACGAAACCCTTGATTTTGTTACCAGAGAACTAACCGATGCCTCCGGCGCTTTTTATTCTTCTTTAGATGCAGATAGCGACACAAAAGAAGGGCTCTTAGAAGAAGGGGCATTTTATGTATGGACTAAAAAAGAATTACAAGATCTTTTGGGTGATGATTTTCCCCTGTTTCAACACTATTATAATATAAATGATTACGGTCATTGGGAAAATGATAGGTATGTGTTAACACGAGATAAAACAACTGTTGAGTTAGCCCTTGCCAATAAAATAGATATTGATGTTTTAGAATCAAAAGTGACACATTGGAAAGAAGTATTATTAGCCGATAGAGATCAAAGACCCAGACCCAGATTAGATAATAAAGTGTTAACCTCATGGAATGCACTTATGTCAAAGGCTTTTTTAGATGCCTACCGCGTATTTGGCGAAAAACGTTTTTTAGATAGGGCTACAAAAAATAGTAATTTCTACCTAAGCACGTTACTGCGACAGGATGGTGGTTTATATAGAAATTATAAAGAGGGCACAACAAGCATCAATGCGTATTTAGAAGATTATGCGACTTTGATAGATGCACTAATAGCTTTATACGAAGTAAGTTTAAAGGAAACTTATTTGTCTCAAGCCAAACAATTAATTGATTATACACTCGATCATTTTTTTGATAGTCATACGAAACTTTTTTATTTTACTTCAGATGAAGATCCGGCTTTAATTTCACGTAAAATTGATGTGGTTGATAATGTGGTTCCATCGGCTAATTCTATGATGGGAATAAATCTCTATAAATTAGGACAATATTATGAAAACGCCTATTATTCAAAGCTAAGTCATCAGATGTTGCTCAAGGTTTTCAATCAAATCCATACCTATCCTTCCAGTTATTCCAATTGGTTACAGTTAGTGCTAAATAATACGGCTCCTTTTTATGAAATTGCCATTACCGGTCCGGACACTTTTACTAAATTAGATGAATTAAATACCTATTATATTCCCAATAAATTGATTGCCGGTAGTACAAAAGAAAGTTCCATGCCATTATTGCAACAACGTTATGTTCCGGATAAAACGCTTATTTATGTTTGTGTAAACAAGGCTTGTAAACTTCCGGTAACTGACGTTCTGGAAGCCGTAAAACAACTAGAATAGATGAAGAAGTATTAAAATCTTGTTAAAAAAAGATTTCATTTTCTGTTTTTCATTAACTTTGAAAACTAATGCATCTACATATTGGAACGGTTTGTGTTTTGATAAGTATATGATCTAAAAAAAAAACATATGAAAACTATACGTTGTGGAAGTCTATTTTTCCTAGTATTGATGCTATCCTCTGTTTATTCGCAACAACAAGATTGGAAATCTTTAAAAATAAATGGAAAAGTCAAATCAATAGAAATCATTAATTATACGGCCGGTGATAAGTTTGGTGAAATCACAAAGATGGGTATATTGGATGGAGAACAATATCAATTCAACGAGAATGGTCTTGTCATCCAAAAAAAGCGCTATGGTAAAGCCGGTTTGCCCATAGAACAACTCACTTTTAAATTTGATACCTTAAATAATCTCTTGGAGCAAAATATCTTTGATAAAAAAGGGATACTTCAACGAAAAATAATTAGAGAATACAATCAATTTAATAATAAAACCTATGAAACGGTTTATGGCCCTGATGGGATTTTGATGAGCCGTTCTGTTTTTCAATATAAAGAGGGTGTGATTCCTCAAAAAATTGTCACTTTTGATAGACAAGGAACGCAGATTAATCTGCAAGAATACATTTATAATAAAAAAACCACCTCAAGGTCTATTACTACGACCAATCCCAAGTCAAAAATAATAGAAAAGGCAGAAAAATATAATAGTGATGAGAACCTAACCGATCTATTATTTTTTGATGTGGAAGGCAATCTTAAGTCCAATTTTAAGTACAGCTACAATAAGGATAATCAACTCATTGAAAGCGAGTATTTCCTTCAGAATAAACTAATGGTAAAGCGTGTTTTACAATATAATAATTTAGGCTTTTTAGTCGAGATTAAGGTGAACTATCCTGAAAAAGAAAAGACAGATGTCATTACCTATAGTTACGACTTTGATGAAAAATCCAATTGGATTAAATCGGTAGAGTATCTCAATTCCATACCCGTTAAACTTTCCGAACGAAAAATTCTTTATTTCTAATACTTTGTGGTGTTGTAGAATCTTGAAAATAGGTGCTATACTTGCGTTTTATTTTAAGAGCTTATAAAATACCCTATGAGTACTCTTTGAGTACCCTATTTTGTTTGTTATAAGAGCTGTTTATCTTAATTTTGATGTGTGAATTGATCTAAAAAAACTCTTAAATTTTCAAACATGAAAAAAATTACATTAGTATTGCAGGTAACCGTATTGTTTCTTTCCTTTCCAATTTTTGCCCAAGTAGGTATCAACACCGACGGCAGCCAACCCGACAATTCCGCTATGTTGGATATCAAAAGCACCGAAAAAGGAATGCTCATCCCACGTATGTCCCAATCACAACGTGATGCCATTAACCCCATTGCAACGGGCTTAATGATTTACCAAACCAATAATACCCCGGGATTTTATTATTATGATGGCTCGGCATGGCA
>JANTFW010000052.1 GCA_024763245.1 Flavobacteriaceae bacterium
AGTAGTGCAGGATATACCATCGATCAAATAGGGGTGCTTGAAGTCAGTAAACGTGCAGATCAAGAGTTTGTAGAAAATGGTGGTAGTTTTAATTATATTTTGGAAGTAACCAACAGCGGTAGCGTACCCCTGGATCACGTCAGTATTCAAGACCAACTACCTTCTTGTGTACAAATACAACAAGGTGTAGCGGCTAGCGATTTTTCCGGAGTTGCTATTCCTGTAACCACTTCGGGAAATTTAAGTGTGAACCTGGACCCTTTATATCAATTGATGCCCGGGCAAACCGCCACTATTACACTACCCGTAAAAAAACAAGGAGGTGGCACTTGTTGTAACGAGAGTGTTACCGCACAAGGTACTATGACTACATCAGGTATTGTCCTTGAAGCCAATAACGGTAGTGCAGACGAACCGGCTGCTTGTGTAAAAAGTACTGAATGTTGCGATATCCCGGATTTTGAAGCCCATCTATACGAAAGTAGTAATGGTAGCTATAGTGTGATGATAAATGGTGGTGCCGTACCCTTACAACAAGTAGATGTTTCGGTTATAGACTATCATGTAGAATATAACCAACGAGAATGTAAGCCTCAAGATATGGGTGCTTTTGGAACACTAAGTACACAAGCGCAACATATTGACGGCTTGCTGTTAAACGCTGCTAGCAATAATACAAGTAATTTGACTTGGGAAGCAGGCAATGCTTCAATCATAAATTCAAGTATCGATTTTGATATTTCCAAGCCCAATGTACTCAATTTAGACTGCTGTAAGCTTGATTTTTATTTTTGTATAAAAGTTACGGTTAAAGATGTTAATTGTAACGTATGTGAAAAAGTGGTTTGTATAGAGAAAAAACCGGAACCATGTGAGATTAAGGTAAATAATGTAAAGGAAAGTTATTGTACCAATGATGCGGTAAACATTTCTTGGAACGGCAATACGCCTAGTGGTTTGGTTAATGTTTATGCCATACCGGCATCAGGTGGAGGCGCAATTCTATTGGCCGGTAATCAACCGGATACCGGAAGCTTTACGTGGAACATACCTAGCACTATCAAACCATGTGACAGGCAATGGAATATAGTAATAGCCAATGTGGATAAACCCGAAGAGTGTTTTGATCGTTCCAATACCTTTACCATTAAATGTTGTGAAACAACCTGCGACTGTGGTGATTGGAAAACAGACAGTATACATATTAGTGAAATTCTACATGATGAACCTAATCCTGATACGGAGCAATTTTCAGCAGATCTTAAGTGTAGTGAGAAAGTCAAACTCTTGAACAATCACTCCTATCAATTTACAGCACCTTTGTATACGTGTAATCCGGAAAATTGTGATGCGGAATTTAAATGGTCTATTCTAAACAGTGCAGGACAAAACACACAAGGTTCAGGTAGTAGTTTTAATTACACCTTTAATCAATTGGGTAATTATGAGGTTACTTTTACGCCTATCTGTGGCGGTAAGGAGTGTAAGCCTTGTACGATAATGGTATCTGTTGTAAAAGGGATTTTCCCAAATCCACATCAAACCTATTCAACAAAGAAATAACAAGTAAATTATATCGAAAAACGAAATGATTATAATAAAATAAGAAAAAGAAACCGCCGGTACTCTTACGGACAAATTACGATTATTACTGGCGGTTCCTAATCTTAAACAAACCAAATAACAAACCTTGGAATACAAGAATCTATTACACAACCCATAGCATTAACACTTAAACTTCCTATTAAAATTAGTATTTTTACAACTCAAACCTAGCTTTATCTATGCAAAAACGTTCATTTTCTATATTAGTAATCCTACTACTATGGGGAAATTTGGCGTGGACTCAACAATACATTAACTACACAACTAAGGATGGTTTGCCTAGTAATCATATCTATAGAATAACACAAGACTCTAAGGGGTTTATGTGGTTTATTACTGACAAAGGAATGAGCAAATTCGACGGTAAAATCTTTAAAAATTTTACTACCAAAGAGGGATTGCCCACCAACGATATTTGGGATATTAGAACTACCCCCGATGGTAAGGTTTGGTTTTTTTCTAAGGCTTCTCAATTGGGTTATATTAAAAATGATAGTGTATTTAGCTTTAAAAGTATAGATAAGAATGACATTTTGTACCCTATTGGCATTCTTCAATATAAGAACGAGGTGGGCTTTTCTAATGGACAAAATGCCTACTTTTTAGAAGATTCTAAATGGATTAAGCAGAAACAAACCAAAGACAAAGACCACTATGGTGAATTAATAATACACCCTTTCATTAAAGAGATTATTATTAATGATAAATATGGGACTTTAGAATTGATAAACCATGAGCATAAACTGGAAAAAACATTCAAAAAACTTGGTGCTATTAATGAGAATTTATACAGAACTCAAATAAATGATAGCCTATATATCTGGATAAATGATACCGAATTCACATTACTCAATTTAAATAGTCTTCAAATCCAATCGCATACATTTAATGGAATGAAGAGTAAATTTATTCGAGTCAGCAATGTTAATGACAAAATTCAACTGTCAGGAGTAGGTTTTGTTTCGAATCTAACCAAAAAGTATTCCTTAGATAGTATTATCAAAATTCCTCCTTATTTACAAGATCATTTTTCTTTTTTAGATAAAAACAACAATCTATGGGTAGCTACTTTTGGTAAAGGGGTCTTTTTTTTACCCCATTCAAAAAGAAATGCTACCTATAGACTCAACAATAAAAAGATTGGTAAACTACAAAGAATCCAAGATAATCTAATTGCAAACGTTTATAATGAGGGCTTTTATAAATACAATAGCATTACTAAAGATTTTGATCCCTTCATCAAGGAAAAAGGCTTTATTTTCAATGCAATCCGTATCGATTCGTTACAAACAAACTACTATATCACAAATAAAAAAATCTTTATCGAAAAAAATGGCAAACAATCAGTCCTTCAACTTTTTTCACCCCAAAAAAAATATGAATTGGGTAATAATTTAGTCTATTTTCAAGGATTTCTCTATGGGAATACTTCTTTTGGAGTCAATAAAATAGATCCAAAAAATCTAAAGTCTTTAAGAGAATATAGACAAAATGGGGTTCGAGATATTCTAAAATTTCGAGATAGGATTTTACTAGCGACAGCCAATGGATTGAAAACATTAAAAAATAATAACATTGAAAACATTCAATTTGTTGATACGTTATTTGATAAACCTATCGTAAAAATTAAAAAACTGAATAATCGTGAACTTTTATTATGCACTGATGGCTTTGGTGCATATATAACAGACCTTCATAAGATTACACTATTAAAACAATCCAATTATTTAACCGTTCAAAATGCTTTTATTCAAAACAATAGCATTTGGCTTGCTACAAACAACGGTATTTGGCACTATGCTAAAGAGGATACCACTTACGAATTAAAACGAAAATATTCAACAGCCGATGGTTTAATCTACAATAATTGTAATGCGGTAAATATTGTTAAAAATGACTTAATTGTTAGCAGCGATAATGGGATATCTATTATCCCTATTAATCTGCAAAAATCCAATACTTTATTACGCCTCTATCTTGACAATATTCACTATAACAATACCACTATTACAGAAAAAAAACCGGTTTATTACACATCAAATAATCATTTAGACATTACTATTAATGCTATTGATTTTTCAATACCCAATTCCACGTATAACTTTCAATATAAACTAAGTCCTATTCAAAAAAAATGGACACAAACGGCTTCAAAAACCCTTAATTTTTCGAACGTATTGCCTGGTAAGTACCAACTAAAAGTCAAGGCAAACACGATTAGTACAAATTATGCCTTTGAGATTCTTCCTCTTTGGTGGCAACGTCCAATAACGAAAGTACTTTTTACTTTGCTTTCTTTATCTCTGATCATTCTCTTACTATATTTTCTTAGGGAAAGAGAACTAACCAAAAAAACAACAAAGATTCATACTCAAAAAAAAATAGCCGAAAACGAACTCTATGCGTTACGTTCTCAAATGAATCCCCACTTTGTTTTTAACTCCCTGAATGCGATTCAATATTACCTGACAAATAATGAAATTGATCTATCCGAAAAATATTTGGTTAAATTCTCAAAACTAATACGCATGTTTTTTGATTTCTCACGATATGATGAGATCAGTATTCAAGAAGAAATCCAACTATTAGAAGGGTATTTAGAAATTGAAAAACTACGATTTGGAGAAAAGTTTACATACAGTATCGAAATAGACCATACACTAAACCTAGATCAACACATACCAGCAATGTTACTACAACCTATTGTTGAAAATGCTGTAAATCACGGGATATTTCATAAACAAGGAGATGGATTTATTCATGTCCTTTTTAAAAAGCTTGCTCCTTCGCAATTTCAAGTACAGATAAAAGATAATGGAATTGGTAGAATAAAATCAGGCGAAATAAAAAAACGCTCACTCCGAAAACACCAATCCAAATCAACAGAAATATTACACGAGCGAATCCATCTTCTAAACCAATCAAAAAGATGGCAAATCACTTACCACATAAGTGACCTCGATAGTACAAACAACCAAGGCACCAAAGTGTCCCTTTTATTTAAACAATTATGAATCTAAAAGCCCTACTCGTAGATGATGAAGAAAAAGCGCTAAAAAGCTTACAATTAAAAATACATCGTTTTTTTCCGGAAATTACTATTAGTGCCAGTACACAACAACCTATGGAGGCCATTGAACTTATTAAATCTGAAAAACCGGATTTAGTATTTTTGGACATTGAAATGCCAGAACTCAATGGTTTTGATGTCTTACAAAAATTTGATGCACCGGATTTTGAAATCATCTTTGTAACGGCCTATAATGACTATGCCATAGAAGCAATTCAATGCTGCGCTATTGGTTATATCGTAAAACCTATTGATAATGAGGATCTTAAAAATGCCATAGAGAATGCTATTAAAAATATTCAGTTAAAAAATGCCCTAAAAAAGAATAGCACCTTAATTGAAAACCTAAAAAATTCACAATCCAACAATTGTAAAATAATCATCCCTTCTCAAAAAGGGCTAGATTTTATAAAATTAATAGATATTATACGATGTGAAGGAGAAAGTGGTTATACCAAAATTATTTTACGTAATGGAAAAGAAATACTCAGTTCGTACAGTATAGGAAAATTTGTTAAAATGTTAAGTAATAAATCTTTTTATCAGGTGCATCGTTCGCATTTGGTCAATTTACAATTTGTTTCCGGTTTTCTTAACGAAGGTTATATTACCTTAGAAAATGGAGATTATTTACCTATCAGCAAAAACAAACGTCAAGAGTTTATTGAACTTATCAGCAATACAATTTAACTTATTAAGTTTAGCAAAACTATTTTAACCAATACCTAAACAAAATTTACAGTATTTTTTGGGAATGAAAAGTCGCAAAGTATCCTATGGCCGAGCGACTTTTCTATTGAATAAAAGTTGACTCACATATGTATTACTGAACCTCTTTTTTATCTACATAATAAACCGATTTATCCGGAGTAAAGGCTCGCTTAAACCATAAAGGTCTCCGTAGTCCATCCGGCCCGGGGGCAGGTCTGGTCATAGCTAGCCATTCTTTATATACTTCATGTGACTTGTTGGTATCCACAAAAATATCACCATATTTTTCTCCAGCTGCGGGCTTTTCAATACGTACACGTTGATGCCATGTATGCATACCACTTATAGGATCCGGATGTACAGCATGCGTAATATTTTGATGAACACCACCGTCGTTCCAAAAAATTCGTTTTGAATCTTTATCTTTTGACTCAAAGGGTTGTACACCGCTCATCGTATTCATTTTCCATCCCCCTTTACCATCCGAAACAATCTTTACCGTATTGGTTCCCCATCGGTTACCACTGTCTTGTTCTCTACGCCACCTACCCAAATGATGAGAACAAGCGACAACACCCGGTTTCATCGCTTGTGTAACCCAAACTTTATCAATAAAATAACCAATATCAGTATTCATCTTTACTAGATCTCCGGTTTTAAATCCCCATCGTTTAGCATCATCCGGATGCATCCATATAGGATTTCGGTTTGATATTTCATATAACCATTTGGCATTAGCTGAACGAGAGTGAATTAGGGTAGGTAACCTAAAGGTAGGAACTAACACATACTCTCCTTTGTCCTTATCCAATACATCCTGGTGAATATGACTTTTAATATAAACCGGTGTTGCATATTCCGGCCATTTCCAATCTACCATAGTCTGTGAATAGAACTCATTTTTACGGGAAGGCGTAGGAAAACCAACTACTGCCTTGCCATTAACCATAACACCAATAGCTTTTCCGTCTTTAGAAATAACATCCGTTTCCGGATTTACTGTAGTGCCTTTTAATTGTTCCTCTGTTAAAGGTGTCTCATTTTTCTTATAAGAATCTCCTTTTTCTATCTCATAAGCACCGTATTTACGCATGTATTCTAGTGCAGCAAATTTACCGGTAAATCCATCCTTTTGAGCTGCTTCGTTAAGCCCCTCTATTCTTTCGAAAATATATTGATAATATTCGTCAATAGTAATTTTTTCTCCGGGTCGGTAGGGTGATTCAAAATGTTTTCTAATTCCCATACTACCATCAGGATCTATACGCCAAGATAATTCAATCCAAAATTCATCTTCCTCCCAAACTTCACCCGGATTTGCCTCATAGGTATACTTTACCGGATTGCCATTTCTTCTTGCCGCTTCACGCAAGACGGGTTGTCTAAACGCCACCCAAGTTCCACCATGGGTTGCATACGAATTAATATCGTGCCTTTCGGAAGCCAAGCCCATCGGCAACACAAAATCAGCATAAAAAGCGGTTTCATTCCATGTAGGGGTTAATGCAGTGTGTAGGCCAAATTTATCTTCGTCCATAAACATTTCCATCCAAGTAAAACCATCAGGATAGGTCCATATAGGGTTAAAGACTCTAGAGAAATATACATCCATTTTACCACGACCTTCTTTTAAGAAATGAGGTAACAACTGGCTCATTTCAAAGAATGCTAACGGATATTCTTTAGGAAAATGCAATTCATTCCATTTTTTTTGAGGTTTTGGTGGATTGGGTTGTGTTGGGCTAAACTTATTCCAAGAGTTGGGTGAAGTACCCCCTTTAGCCCCTACAGCACCGGTTAATACGGTTAAAAAATGTAAGGCTCTTGCCACGGTCCATCCACCGAGATTTGAGGCGCCTGCTGAGCGCCAATTGTGAGAAGCGAAACGTTCCCCTGCTTCACCTATTTTATGTGCAATTTCAACAATCATTGAAGCTTTTACCCCAGACTCTTTTTCTGCAAATTCAGGTGTAAATTCTTTGTACTCTTCAATCATTTCAGCAATATAATTATCAAAAGTAATGTCTTTATCCGGCTGTGTAGCCTTTAGATATTCTTTCCAATTGGTCCAATTTTCCAGATAATCTCTATTGTACAATCCTTCTTCTAAAATAATTAATGCCATAGCTAACAAAACAGCTACTTCTGTCCCCGGATAGGATGGCAACCAATAATCAGACATACTCGCCGTATTGGAAAGCCTAGGATCCATAGTAGCTAATTTTGCCCCTTTCATCTTGCCTTCAATAATACGTTGTGCATGTGGATTAAAATAATGCCCGGACTCTAAGTGTGCCGATATTAATAAAATAAACTTTGCCTCAGCATGATCCGGTGAGGGTCTGTCATAACCATACCAAATATTATAACCAAATCGAGCTCCGGAAGAACATACATTGGTATGCGAATTATGTCCGTCTATTCCCCATCCTTGAAGAATCCAGTTCATAAATTTTTCATGACCTGGACGTCCTACATGATAGGCTATTTCATTATGTCTATCTTCTTTTATGGCCTTTCGTATTCTTGCAGCAATAGTATCTAGAGCTTCATCCCAAGAAATACGCTCCCAATCGCCATCTCCACGTTTTCCTTTTCGTTTTAAAGGATATAGTATTCTGTCCGGATCGGTAATTTGATTAATGGTAGCAGGTCCTTTGGCACAATTGCGTCCTCTACTTCCCGGATGATAGGGATTACCTTCAAAACGTTTTACTTGTTGTGTGTCTTTATCAATAAAAGCCGTTAAACCACAGGCACTTTCACAATTAAAACAAGTTGTTGGAACTATTTGATAGGTCTTTTTTTCTTTTCTAGGCCATGATTTTGCATTATATTCCTGCCAGTTATCCCATTTTTGTGGTGGCGGAAAATTTTGATAGAGTTGCGCTACCTCTTCATCGGTAAAATGACGCATATCTTGCTCAAATTTTTGATACCCTTCCTTGTGCAGATTAGGTATTATTCCTAATTTTTCTGCTATATTTTCTATAAATGATGCTTTTTTATATCCCATGATTCTGTTTTATTTATATTAAGCTAAAGGAACGCGTTGGGGTGCCTCTACCCAAATTTTTTCTGTTATATAAATTCCAATTAAAACGGCAACAGCCGCAATAGCAAATGAATTAGTAGTAGGCATCAATAAGAGTATGCCTAGTGGGATTACATTTCCAATAAATACAGTTCCTATCCAAAAAAGGTTTTTATAACGTCCTTTTATAATCATCTTAACCACAGATTTAGCAGCCGTTGTTGGGTGTGTTATGGTCAATTCTGTTATAAGCGTAAACAAATTTACCACTAAGGTTATTAAGAGCGTTTTAGTGATGATATGCACCCATGTTTCTTGACCCATAAATAATCCTAATATGATAAAAATACTAGCCCCCGCCATTAAACTATGCACTAACATATGTAAAGGTAAAGTAGGGCTTTGCCAAAAATCACGTCCCTTGGCTTGGGCAAACAAAAAGGCCGTATAAATGGCCAGTAAAACGGCAAAGAACAAACTTATCCATAACAAAGGTTTTTCAAGAATAGTCCATCCAAATAGCGTAGATACTAACCATAGCGTTATCAATCCACCAAAAACACTAATGGTATATCCTCCTTTTACCAACCAAGAATTCCATTGAGGTCGTAACAACACATTTAAAAAACGATCGGGTCTATCTAAATCCATCACCAAAAACAGTCCGGTAAGTCCTAGAAATACCAAAGATATTATCGCAGAAGCAATTTTTAGTGTTGAAGATACTTCGTAGCCTAGCAATAGAGCGATAAATGGCATAAAAAAACTTCCTGCAGCAATGGCTTTAGTCGTTACATAAGCACTGACTTCCCATCCCCATAAAATTCCTTTATCAGGGGTGTCATAAACACGTCGTGCTTTACCGGTTAAAACATCGATATAGTTAGGATTCTCACTGTCTTTCTTTTGATAAGCCGCCTGAAGTTCATTATCAATGGTCATTTTTAGTAAATTAATCTCATCGTTAGAATTAAGCATCTTTTCTGTGGCTTTTGCATAATGACCCACACCACGTGCTTGTGCATTCCAAAATCCGGGACCTGACTTATCGGTAGCTTCCGGATTCAAGGATTGATAATCGCCCTCTATGTAGTATAAATTTGGATTTGTTCCTTTTTCCGGTTTACGAACCATGACTTGCTCTCGGGCTAATAAATGAGCTATCTCCGTTGTGGCATTCTCCATATCTCCAGCAATAATGGCATGTTCAGGGCAAACCTCTACACAAGCCGGTGCTCTACCCACATCTACACGATGGGCACAATAATTACACTTAGCCGCCGTATTATTATCCGGATCAATATATAAGGCATCATAAGGGCAAGCCTGCATACAAGACTTACATCCAATACAACGATTGTTATCAAAATCAACAATACCATCTTCTCGGGTATGAAGAGCTTCTACCGGACAAATCTCTACACAAGGTGCATCGGTACAATGGTTACATCGCATGACCGAAAAAATACGTCGGGTATCAGGAAATTCTCCTTTTTCTACTTGCTTAACATAAGTTCTGTTTACACCTACAGGAACTTCGTTTTCCGATTTACAAGCAGTTGTACAAGCATGGCAGCCGATACATTTTCGATTATCTATAATAAATCCGTATCTCATTTATAAAGGTATCTGGTTAATGGAAACAAAGATAAATAATGACGAATGTCATATTGTGATACACATCACAAAACAAACACGAAAAACACCTATCAGCTTACAATTATGACAGTAATTGTTTGATGTATATGTATTTTATCAAAATGTTATTTACGCTTGTTTCTTCTCTTTTTTTTGAAAAAAGACAAACTAAAAAGTCCTATACTTTTAACAATCACGTAAAAAATTAGTTCAATCTAAGTTTTGATCTCCTTAGAGAATCTTTTTGCGGTGCAGTCCATTTATAACTAGCTTCGTAAATGCCCTTACTTTCCCAATCTCCATACATTGGGTTAGGCAAAACAATAAATTTTTCGCCAAACAGGCTTTCTAATTGCTGGACTAAAGCATTCCTTTTTTTTGTAGGTTGCTTGTCAAATTCTTCTGAAAAATCAGATAAATTATCCCCAAATAACAAGAGAATATGATGTGTTTCTTCTATTAAATCCCGTCTTGGTTTTTTAGCACTTGTATGGGTTCTTAACAAAACGTGGTCTTCATCCACATTTGGAAAGCCTACTTTTTTAAGGTTAGCAATAGTTTCGGGTTTTTGAATATTATATCTGTTAGAAAGATAGTAAACGGTAACACCTCTTCCGGTGGCATAATTAAAAAAATCAACCGCACCCGGAATGGCACGTGCCTTTAGTTCTTTACCCCACGCAATCCAAGATTCTCTGGTAAAACCTGTATCCGATTGAATCATTCTGGCATTGTATGCACTGTTGTCTAAAACTGTTTCATCAATATCTGTTACCACCGCGACAGGTTGGTCGTATTGTTTTTCTAGCAAGGCATCTAATCGTAACTTTGCCATATGATAAGCTTGATAGCAAAGGGCTTTATACTCTGCTGCATTTTGTTGCCAAAGTAGGGCTTGAATGGTATGTTCTCTTTCGGGTATTACCACAGGGGTTTGTACCTTTGTAGTTTTTGATGTGGTGGTTGATACTGTTACGCAAGCTGATGTGAAAAAAAACAGTCCTAATAGAAGATGTAATTGAACTTTCATAGAATACTATTTATAATTTCAAAGGTAGGAATTTCACCCTAATTATTAAGAGAAATTCTTATATTTACTTTTACCCTTTTATAAAGGATAGATACACACAATAAGTGGTCTATATTACTTCAATAAGTCGTTCTTTCTTTTCTATCAATTTACCAAATGAAGTAGCATTAATATGGTGTTTATTTAACAAGCTTTCGACTTGGCCAACAGCATCATCGGCTACGGCAATAAGTAATCCTCCACTCGTTTGAGGATCACATAAAACTTCCCATTTAATACCCTTTGTACTTGCTACCAAATGACCATAACTTTTCCAATTAGTTTTGGTACCTCCGGGCACACAACCTTGTGCAATATACTGTGCTACTCCGTCAAAAACAGGCACTTTATCCCAGTCTATTACAGCAGAAAGATTACTTCCTTCGCAGACTTCAACCAAATGACCCAGCAAACCAAAACCGGTAACATCTGTCATAGCCTTGACCCCCTTAATTTCAGCAAGTTCTACACCAACATTGTTTAACTTTGTCATCGAATCAACCGCTATTTTTTCATGTTCTGATGTTAACAAACCTCTTTTTTGAGCTGTAGCAAAAGCACCTATCCCTAAGGGTTTTGTCAAATATAAGTGACAGCCTTTGGTCGCTTTATCATTGCGTTTCAATTTTTTTAAATCTATACGTCCGGTAACGGCCAATCCAAAAATAGGTTCGGGACTATCTATACTGTGTCCTCCGGCTAGATTAATACCGGCTTCTTTACATACTTGTCTACCTCCTTCCAGTACCTGTTGCGCCACTTCTGCCGGTAGCTTATCTATCGGCCAACCTAAAATGGCTATTGCCAAAATGGGTTTACCTCCCATGGCATATACGTCACTGATGGCATTGGTAGCGGCAATTCTACCAAAATCAAAAGGATCATCTACAATAGGCATAAAAAAATCGGTAGTACTGATTATGCCTGTTCCATCACCTAAATCATATACTGCTGCATCATCTTTGGAATCGTTCCCTACCAGTAAACGAGCATCTTTAACAGCAATCGTATCCGTATGGATAATGCTAGCCAAAACTTCAGGTGAAATTTTACAGCCACAACCGGCTCCGTGACTATATTTTGTAAGTTTATATTTCATTTTTTAATCCGTTTTATGTACTAATTCCATAATGATTTTAGCATTTTTAACATAATTGGTTCCTTCGAGCCATATCTCTTGTACATTAATGTGATTTCTTTTGGTCAGCGCTTTGTGATACGTCTTGTCATAATACTGAAGTAACAACAAAGCTACTCCGAAAAAATCATTATTTTTTAGCTTTTCTATTGCCTCTTTGGTGCGTAAACCACCCAATCGTTTGGTAATTTTTTGAATGGCTTCCTCCAGCTTGCTTTTATCTAATACCCCATATTCTTTTGCTAGATATTTTGCTCTTTCTTCTCTAGGAATATCAATAAAATAGAGTTTGGCTGATTTCATCTGGATATAAAAGGGCACCGGAATCCTTACCTTGCCTATACTATGGCTCTCATCCTCCACCCACACGGGTTTATTCGTATCTAATTGTTTCACTAGATGAAATAAGTTGTTTTCAAATTGTTCTACGGTAGGTTGATTTTTTTGTCCTATAGCTCCAAAGGCAGAACCTTTGTGATGTGCTAAGCCTTCAAAATCAATAACCTGCTCTTGTCTGTTTTTTAATTCGTTAAGAATGCGTGTTTTGCCACTTCCTGTGTATCCCCCAAGTACTCTTATTGGAATGGGATTAGCTAATTCGTTTAACACTAAATTTCTATAGGATTTGTAACCTCCCATTATCACACTTACCTCATTAAACCTATTTTTAGCTAAATGTTTTGCAAAGGATTGACTACGCATTCCGCCACGCCAACAATGCACTACTAACCTGCCTGTAGAAGCTAGCTTTCGTGATTCAGAAATAAAGTGATCTAATTTAGGATTAACATAGGTATAACCCAGTTCAATAGCTGCCTCTTTAGATTCTTGCTTATAAACAGTTCCTACTCTAGCTCTTTCTTTATCAGTAAATAGAGGAATATTGAAAGCATTTGGAATATGCCCTTTTTTAAACTCTCCCGGTGAACGTACATCTAAAATGGGGAGCCCACTAGACAAAGCTTCCTTAATACTAATTTCTGTAATCAAGAAAGCAAAGGTAAATCTTTAGAATGAGAAATAACAATCAAAATAAAGTGTCTTGTTGCGCATTTCTTTTTCTTCCCAAATGCTTAAAGGCCAATTCGGTAACTTGACGACCTCTGGGAGTTCTCATAATAAATCCCTGCTGTATTAGAAAAGGCTCATAAACTTCTTCAAGGGTTTCTGCATTTTCACTAACCGCAGTAGCTAAGGTAGTAATACCCACAGGTCCACCTTTAAATTTATCGATAATAGTCATTAATATCTTATTATCCATCTCATCCAAACCATGTGCATCTACATGCAGTGCTTTAAGTGCATATTTGGCTATTTTAATGTCAATTTTTCCACTTCCTTTAATCTGTGCAAAATCACGAACACGCCTTAGAAGTGCATTGGCAATACGAGGAGTTCCTCTACTTCGCCCTGCTATTTCTACGGCAGCTTCCATACCTATAGGCACTTTTAATATACTTGCACTACGTTGTACAATGGTGGTTAAAAGTGCTGTATCGTAATATTGCAAGCGACTACTAATGCCAAATCGGGCTCGCATAGGAGATGTCAGTAAACCCGATCGCGTTGTAGCACCAATTAATGTAAAGGGCTCTAACTCAATTTGAACCGTGCGAGCATTTGGACCACTTTCTATAAGAATATCTATCTTATAATCCTCCATAGCAGAGTACAAGTATTCTTCGATAACCGGACTTAACCTATGGATTTCATCAATAAACAACACATCTCTATTACTTAAATTGGTAAGTAATCCGGCCAAATCTCCAGGCTTATCGAGTACCGGTCCAGAAGTAACTTTTATTCCGGCATTTAACTCATTGGCTAAAATATGGGCTAGAGTAGTTTTTCCTAATCCGGGAGGACCGTGAAATAGTGTATGATCCAAGGCTTCACCTCTTTGGTTTGCTGCTTGAACAAAAATTTGAAGATTTTCTAAAATCTGATCTTGACCGGTAAAGTCCGTGAAACTTAAAGGACGTAATTGCTGCTCAATAGCTATTTCTTCAGGTGAAAAATTCGTGTTTTCAGGATCTAAATTTTCGTTCATCAAGGATAATTAATTTGTACGAAAGTAGGTATTTCTATTCGGATAAAAAAATAGCCTATTGTATTTATATAGACTTTTTGACTGTAGTGTATTTCTTTTTTAAATTATATCAAATATACATTATATTTGCAATAATTGTTACATAAAAACTACATTTTATGTCAGAAAAGCTAAATAAAATACTTCTTAAACCGCGATTTTATATCGAATTAGAACAATCTAAGACGAATGTTTTAAAAAAATTTACAACTAAACTTAATCAGGATTCTTGCAGCTATTCCAAAAAAAAGAGTGGTAATCACATCTATATTAATATGCCGGAGTCTAAAACTCATATATGGTCTCCCCAGTTGTCAATTGAAGTTGAGAACATGGATAAAGGAAGTAGAATCCGTGGATTTTTTGCACCCAAACCGGGAATATGGACTTTCTTTATGTTTTTACATTTTGTTGTAGGTATTGGTTTTATGATTTTTGCTGCCTTAGCTTATGCTAATTACATTATCCATTCTAATTACAAGTTTTGGCTAAGCATGATGCTGCTAGCCGTAGTTGCTTGGTTTTCCCTATATTTTATAGGGCAACTGGGGAAAGCAAAAGCAAAGACTCAAATGGAAGAACTCAAAGTCTTTTTAAAAGATTGCCTGATAGAGCTGGACATAAAAAAACCCCATGATTTTCAATCATAGGGTTTAATTAGAATATATATTTAATTTATCTGGCAAACACAAAGATCAATTATACTCAAATCCCTATAAAATTGCAAACATAAGAGTCGCAAAGACGCCAAGCTGTATTTATTAAAAAATAGTTGTATCAGAAATCACTGTTTAACAACTTTTCTAAGTGCATAATGTCCGTTTTTGTTTATGATTTTGACTACATAAACACCACTTTTAAGGCTAGTAACATCAATTATTAATTCGTTTGATACGAACACCTCTTTCCCTATAACATCATAGATTAGAATCTTTGATAAGTTTTCAATTTCTATATTATTAACTTGTAAAACATCTTTAACAATACTTGGTGAAATACTTATCTTTTGTAGTTTAATATCATTTACTGAAACCACGCCACAGTCATTTGAAAATTCTGCTGTAGCATCTACTTCCCAAGCGTTATAGGGTGCGGTTGAAGCAGTTGTAGCTAATGCTGCATCATCTACTTGAATACATAAATTAGAGGCAGTATTTATAGCATTAAATTCAAGCATATTGCTATTATTACCATTTTGAATATTCAAAAAACTTAGAGGGTTATCACCACAATACAGTTCGTTTAAATGAGTATTGGCACTTAAATCGAGTGTAGTGAGTTGGTTA
>JANTFW010000053.1 GCA_024763245.1 Flavobacteriaceae bacterium
GTTTTACCCGAAGGGATGTCGCAAGAACGCTTTAATTGGCTTCACAAAGTTGGCGCCGAGGTTTTTGCTACACCGGGAACAGAAAGTAATGTGAAAGAAATTTACGATAAAGTGAAACAACTCAAAGCAGAAAGAGGTGACGCTATTGTCAACCTTAACCAATTTGAAGAAATAGGAAATTCACTATGGCATTATGCAGTTACAGGTCCCGCAATGGAAGAAGTTTACGGATATAACAAAAACGGCAAAAGTCGATTTGCTGGAGTATTTTTGACACAAGGCTCTGCCGGAACTCTGGGTTCTACCGATTACCTGCGGGAGTTACACCCCAACTTTAAAGTTTGTGCCGGTGAAGCACTACAATGTCCTACACTGTTAGAAAACGGTTTTGGAGAACACCGAATTGAAGGTATTGGTGATAAGCACGTACCTTGGATTCACAATATTAAAAATATGGATATGGTAGCTGGTATTGACGACAATGCCAATATTCGTTTAATGCGTTTGTTTAATGAGCCTGCAGGAAAAGAATTTTTAGTAAAAGAATTGGGTATTGATCAAGATTTGGTCGATAACTTGGCCTTAATGGGTATATCCTCTATTGCTAATATGATGGGACTCATTAAAATGGCAAAATACTACGAAATGGACGAAAACGATATGCTCTTTACCGTAGCTACAGATTCTATGGAAATGTACCAATCTCGTTTGTTAGAAGAACGACAATTGCACGGTGAATTTTCCGATAGAGACGCTGCTGTAAGTTATGAAGCAGACCTGATGGGAATTACTATTGACCATATGATTGAAATGACCTACTACGAGAAAAAACGTATGCACAATTTAAAATACTTTACGTGGATAGAACAACAAGGTAAAACCGTAGAAGAACTGAACGCCCAATGGTACGATGAAAATTACTGGAAATCACAATATGCCAAAGCAGATGAATGGGATGAAAAGATAAATGAGTTTAACGAAAGAACCGGTGTGTTAAAGGAGTATTTGTAGGAGGTATACGTATTACAACCGTACGTTTTCAATAATTGGGTTATAAGAAACGCTAAAGCCTACTGTAAATCCAAAACGTAAGTTTAGGAAAGATTAAATGATAAGTATACCAATGAATAAAAAACCAAAATACCATTTTCAGTGTACCGATTGTGGCGCTGTATATAAAGCGGACGAAGTGCGTTATCTCTGCCCGAAATGTGCCTCAAAAAACACACCGGATTTACCCCCAAAAGGCGTGTTAAAAACCCTGTATGATTACGAGGCGTTAAAAGTTGAAGGTGTGGGCTTTGATTCATTAAAAAAAACGAATTATTTAGAGCTTTTACCTATTGAAAACTTAGCGAGTTTACCCAATTTGCACATCGGGAAAACCCCTTTGTACAAGCAAGAAAAATTAGAAGGCAAAAAACTGCCATTTCATTTGTTTTTAAAAGACGATTCTCAAAATCCGACTTTTTCTTTTAAAGACCGAGCCTCTGCCCTTGTTTCAGCTTATGCTAAAGAACAGGGGTTTAATACCCTTGTCGCTGCTTCAACCGGAAATGCGGGTTCGTCGCTATCCGGTATTTGTGCTGCTCAAGGACAAAAGGCTATTATTATAGTACCACAAAGTGCACCTGCGGCAAAATTGACCCAAATTATAATGTATGGAGCCGGTATTGTTCCCGTACAAGGTACCTATGATGATGCCTTTGATTTAAGTATTAAAGCAACCGAGATTTTTGGCTGGTATAACCGCAATACGGCTTTTAATCCGATGACTATTGAAGGTAAAAAAACGGTATCTTTTGAACTTTACGAGCAATTAAAACAAGCTATTCCGGATCGTATATTTGTCCCGGTAGGTGATGGTGTAATTATTTCGGGTGTTTACAAAGGATATGAAGATTTACTAAAATTGGGAATTATCGATACATTACCTACTATAGTAGCTGTGCAGTCTAAAGGTAGTGATAATTTGGCTCGCAATATCAATCAAGAACGATTTGTGATTGAATCAAGCCATACCTTAGCAGACTCTATTTCGGTAGATATACCCCGTAATTTTTACATGGCACAGCAATTTATCAATACCTACCAAGGCGAAGTCTTGGAGGTGGAAGATAGCGATATTGTACGAGCATCCGGAATTTTATCTCGTAATACAGGAATTTTTTCGGAACCTGCTGCCGCAACGTCTTTTGCCGGTTTATTAGCCTATTATAAAAAAGGTATGCTTACGGAAAATTCCAAAAATGTCGTACTTTTAACCGGTAGCGGTTTAAAGGATTTAAATGGAGTTAACGATTTGATTAGCATACCCGAAGCCATTCCTGCGCATATAGACGCACTCAAAAACTTAAGCTTATGATACGCTTTACATTAAATGGACAAGAAAAAACCTATACGGGCGATACGGAAAGGTCTTTGTTAGATTATCTGCGTAAAGATGAAGGGATAACCTCGGTTAAAGACGGTTGTTCTGGTGAAGGAACTTGTGGTGCCTGTACCTTAGAAATTGACGCTAAGGCCCGACAATCTTGTGTGACTAAAATGCGACGATTGAATGGAGCTAAAGTAGTTACTTTAGAAGGAACAGATGCTTATCTAAAAGACACCATTGCCAAAGCTTATGTAAACAAAGGTGCCGTACAATGTGGTTTTTGTACACCGGGGTTGATTAGCCGGACAAAAGTCCTTTTGGATAAAGACCTAAAGCCGGATTTAGCCACAATCCAAAAAGCGATAAAACCCCACGTTTGTCGTTGTACAGGTTATAAAAAAATAGAAGAAGCTATTGTTTTTGCCGCAGAATCGGTACGCGAACACAAAGAATTAAGCATTACAAAAACCGATGGAAAAATAGGAAAAAGACACCCCAAGTATCAAGCCTATGATACGGCTATAGGAAAACGCGATTTTGTTGATGATATGCAATTACCCGGTATGCTTTTTTCTGCCCTAAAATTTAGTGAATATCCCAAAGCAAAAATTCTTTCGATAAACACCCAAGAAGCGGTCGCCCTCGAAGGAGTACATAAAGTATTTACGGCAAAAGATATACCCGGAAGTAAAAAAGTCGGATTGATTTTGCAGGATTGGTCGGTGATGATTGACGAAGGAGAAATTACGCATTATATAGGTGATGTTTTAGCCGGTGTAGTTGCCGAAACTGAAGAAATTGCACGTAAAGCAGTGGCGCTCATCAAGATAGAATACGAAATCTTGCAACCCGTAATCAATGTTTTTTCAGCCCTTGATGGCGAACGCGTGCATCCGGAACGACCGAATAATTTTAACACCAGTCAATTTGTTGTAGGAGAAGTTGATAAAGCATTTGCAAGGGCAAAGTATATCGCCAAAGGAAATTTTGAAACCCAACGAATCGAACACGGTTTTCTAGAAAAGGAAGCGGCAATAGCCAGACCCGATGGTAAAGGAGGTCTAGAACTCTTTAGCCAAAGTCAAGGGGTTTATGAAGACCGTCGTCAAGTAGCTATGATTCTAGATATACCGGAAGAAAAAGTTCGGGTTAGGCTAGTACCAAATGGAGGTGGCTTTGGTGGTAAAGAAGATTTAAGCGTGCAAGGACACGTATCCTTATACGCCTTTTTATTACAAAAACCGGTAAAAATTACCTTGACCAGACAAGAGTCTATTCGATTACATCCCAAACGACATCCCGTTTTTATGGATATGGAATTGGCAGCCGATGTTAACGGCAAACTACTAGGGCTACGTTTACACGCCCTAGGAGATACGGGCGCCTATGCTTCAGTAGGTGATAAAGTACTAGAGCGCGTTGCCGGACACGCTGCCGGAGGCTATTTTATACCCAATGTAGAGATAGAAGCTAAAACGGTATATACCAACAATATTCCCTGTGGGGCAATGCGGGGTTTTGGTGCCAACCAAGTGACTTTTGCTCTAGAAGTCCTCGTCGATGAAATTTGCGAAAAAGGAAATTTTGACCGCTGGCAATTCCGTTATGATAATGCTTTAGTAGATGGTTTGCGTACCTCAACCGGACAAGTGGTGAACGGCGTGGGAGTCAGGGCTTGTCTAGAGGCGGTTAAAGAGGACTTTAGTAAGGCAAAATATGCCGGATTAGCCTGCGGTATTAAAAATTCAGGGGTAGGAAACGGTATGATAGATGAATCGAAGGTGAAGATTACAATCGTTTCTAAAGACAAAGTTATTCTTTCACACGGTTGGACCGAAATGGGACAAGGCGTACACAATATGGCTTTGCAAAGTTTATGTCAAGAAACCGGAATTAATCCCGATAGCATAGAGGTCATTGTAGATACCGATGACCAGATAAAAACCGGTATGACTACTTCGTCCCGGGCAACCGCCTTGGTGGGCTTGGCAGTAATTAATGCAGCGAAAGCCTTAAAAAAAGATTTAGAAAATCACGATTTATCCGAGCTAAAAGGCAAGACCTATTCCGGAGAATATGTCTGTGATTGGACGGACAAACCCGGCACCAAAAAAGACCCGATTATTCATTATTCCTACGGTTATGCAGCACAAGTTTGTATAGTAGATGATGCCGGAAATGTGTCTAAGATAATTGCCGCTCACGATGCCGGAAAAATTATGAATCCTATGCTGTTTGAAGGACAAATTGAAGGAGGTGTACATATGGGATTAGGATATGCCTTAACCGAAGATTTACCTATGGAAAGCGGTTATTTAATCAGTGACAAATACAACGACCTGGGTATTTTACGTGCACACGAAACACCGGAAATACTAGTAAAAGGTGTAGAAGTACCCGATACTGTAGGTCCTTATGGAGCAAAAGGAATTGGAGAAATAGGGCTGGTTCCTACTGCCGGAGCTGTAGCCAATGCCTTATATCAGTTTGATAGGATTAGAAGATACAAATTACCGTTAAGAAGAAAAGGACGTTTATAAATTTAATAAACTTACAACAGTAAAACAGTAAAAACCGATGTCCATACTATTAAAAAATGCCACATATATCGATTGGGAAACCCTACAATTCAGTAGTACTCATATTTTAATTGAGGAGGGATTGGATGGAAAACTCACTTTTCTAGACGATAGTTCTCAGGTAAAAGCAGATACTATACTTGATGTAAAAGGTCAATTTGTAACCAAATCCTTTGCCGTGGGGCATCATCATGCCTATTCGGCTTTATCACGAGGTATGCCGGCACCTGCAAAATCACCCACTAACTTTTATGAAGTTCTACAATATATTTGGTGGAATTTAGATAAATCACTAGATAAAAATATGGTTGAAGCCAGTGCATTGGCAACAGCCGTAGCTTCGGCAAAAGCCGGAAGCACCTTTGTAATTGACCATCACGCCTCGCCTAATTACATTGAAGGTTCCTTAGAAATAATGGCAAAAGCCTTTGACAAAGTAGGTGTTAGCCATTTATTGTGTTACGAAATTACGGATAGAGATGGTCTAGAAAAAGCACAACAAGGATTGGATGAAACCGAAAAGTATTTACAAAACAATCAAGCCCTAGTGGGTTTACACGCTTCTTTTACCGTAGGTGATGATACACTTAAAAAATCTGTGGATTTGATGGAAAAATACGATTCCGGTATTCATATTCACGTGGCGGAAGACCGCTATGATCAAGAACATAGCAAACAGCATTATCACAAGCGTGTGGTTAAGCGTTTAAACGATTTCGGTGTGTTAGATTCCGATAAAACAATCCTCGGACATTGTCTGCATTTGGATGCGAACGAAAAAGAATTGATACGGAATTCTAAAGCCTATATCGTACAAAATACCGAGAGTAATCTAAACAATAATGTCGGTTATTTTAATGCCGAAGGACTCGGTAATCGCCTTATTTTAGGAACCGATGGCATGCACAGCGATATGTTGCGTAGTGCTCAGGCTGCTTTTTTTGTAGGACAAGGTTTTGACACCATTACGTATCCGTCTTCCTACGAAAGATTCCGGAATGTACATCGCTATCTGGCTAAAAATACTTTTAAAGGTGATGGAGCCAATAATCTAGTAGTCTTAGATTACGATAGTCCTACAGCAATGAATGAAGCTAATTTTTTAGGACATTTTATTTTTGGTTTACGAGCCGCACATGTTAAACATGTTATTTCTAATGGTGAATTTATTGTAAAAAACCAAATGTTACAAAAAGTAAATGAAGCAGAGATTCAAGCCTTTACCAAAGAGCAAGCCAAACGGCTTTGGGAGAGCTTATAATTCGTGTCTTTTTTGTTTGCTTTTGTCATGCGAATAAAAACAAAATAAAATAGGGGATATTTATCCAAAACATAGTATATTTGGAGCAAAATCGTACCATTTAATGGTATTATTTAACAACATTTTTACATAAAAATTATTATTGCCTTTAGAGATGAAAAAAATTTCAATTAAAGCGTATCGTATCAAATCTAATCCAGCATTTTCTATTCAAAAAGCGCCAACACGTATTGATTTAGAGGCTGATAAAAAAGAAATTGAAGATGAGTTGCGTAAGATGCGTCGTAAAATAGCACAGTTGCAAAATAAAATATATGCAGCAGGAACACCCGCCGTATATATTGGAATTCAAGGTATGGATACAGCTGGAAAAGATAGCCTGATTCGAGAAGTTTTTAAGGACGTTAATCCAAGTGGTATAGAGGTATACGATTTTAAAAAGCCAACCCCTTTAGAGCACGCACACGATTATATTTGGAGGCATTATTTGACCTTACCCGAAAGAGGAAAATTCGGGATACATAATCGTACCCATTACGAAGATGTTTTGATTGCTCGCATACACCCACAATTGGTAATCAACCAAAAAATTTATGGTATTGACAGCTTGGATAAGATAACTCCTAAGTTTTGGAAAAAACGTTTTCGTCAAATACGTGATTTTGAAAAAATACAGGTTGAAAACGGGACAAAAATGTTTAAAATATTCTTGCATCTATCTAAAGACGAACAAAAGAATCGATTTCTGAGACGTATTGATAGAGATGACAAAAAATGGAAATTTAATGCTGCCGACCTCAAAGAAAGAGGCTATTGGGAGCAATACCAAGAGGCTTATGAAGATACCATTAACGCAACAGCTACTTCTTATGCTCCTTGGTATGTGGTTCCAGCAGATGATAAACCTACGGCTAGACTGATTGTAGCCAAAATACTTTACGAAGAACTAAAAAAATTAAAAGTGGATTTTCCTAAATTGTCACCAGAAGAGGAAGGCCATTTTAAAGGTTATAAAGAAACTTTAGATAGTGAGTTGTAGGTGCTTTATTGTACTTCTCGTATTAACTTCTCAGAACTAAATTCTTTTTCCTACTTTTGCCCTCTTATTTTTTAGAGATATGAATGATCAGTTATTACAATGGATTGGCTATTTTGCCTCGGCAACAATAGCCTTATCTATGACGATGAACTCAATTGTAAAATTTCGTTGGGTTAATATTGTCGGGGCATTTAGTTTTGCCGTTTACGGATTTTTAATAAAAGCATATCCGGTAATGGGACTTAACAGTATTATTGTCTTGGTCGACATTTATTATTTATATCGAATCTATACCAAAAAAAATCTTTTTGATACACTTGAGATCCGTGGTGATAATAAATATTTACTTAAATTTTTGGATTTTCATCAAAAGGAAATCCATGCTTTTTTCCCAGATTTTATTTATAAACAGGAATTAAATACAGTAAGTTTTTTTGTGTTACGAAATGTTACTGTTGCAGGACTTTTTCTGGCACATAGGGATGGAGATACCCTTAAAGTAGGTTTAGATTACGTAATTCCTGAATATAGAGATTATAAAAATGGCAAGTATGTATATAGTACTTTGCGTGGCAAATTTAAAGAGGCGGGATATAAAAGAATTATGGCAGAAAAGGTATCATCCTCGCACGCTAAGTATTTAGAAAAATTAGATTTTAAAGAAATAGATAAAGGTGTTTTTGCTAAGGAATTATAGATACAAATCTACTATTCATCTAAATAGTACAAATAACCAAGCCTTAATTTTGATTTTTAATAGTAACTTTACCTTATGAAGTTACTTATAAAAAATGCATTGCTTATCACCGCTGAGATGAGTCGTTTTGCATCTGTTTTGTGTGAAGATGGTAAAATTCAACGTATAGCAAAACAAATACCGGATTCCGAAGCAGATGAAATAATAGATGCCGATGGGCAATATCTTTTTCCTGGAGGAATAGATCCACATGTACATATGCATTTACCTTCACCGGCAGGATTTTCAGCTGACGATTTTTATTCCGGCAGTAAGGCAGCCTTAATGGGAGGTACTACAACCCTTATAGATTTTGTTACACCTACAAAACATCAAACGCTGTTAGAGGCTTTGAAACAGCGCAAAAAAGAGGCTTCCGATTCCTTAGTTGATTATTCGTTTCATATAAGCCCGGTACAATGGACAGTAACGACTGAGAAAGAAATAAAAGCTTGTATCGAACAGGAAGGAATCACTTCTTTTAAAATCTATATGGCTTATAAAAAATCCATTGGTTTACCAGATGATATTATTGAAAAAGTCTTGGAAACAGTAGGTAAATATGGGGGATTGGTAAGCTCACATTGTGAATTAGGAGATGTAATTGATGCTGCTCGTACAAGCTTTATTAAAGAAGGGAGAACAGCGCCAAAATATCACCCTTTATCAAGACCATCTAAGCTAGAGGCCGAAGCGGTAGACCATTTGATAGAGATGGCACATCAAGCAGATTGTTCGGTATATATTGTTCACGTTTCTACTGCAGAATCTATTCCGTTTATAAAAAAGGCAAGGGAAAATGGACAGAAGGTTTTTGCCGAAACTTGCCCACAATACCTATTGCTTGATGATTCTAAATACTTGGGTTCTTTTAGAGAAACGGCTGCTTATGTAATGAGTCCCCCACTTCGAAAAAAACAAGATAATCAAGGCTTATGGAATGCTTTAGAAAAAGGACTAATTCAGACTATCGGTACGGATCATTGCCCGTTTACAATGACTCAAAAAGAGCGGGGTATTTCAGATTTTACTAAAATTCCTAATGGAGCTGGAGGAGTAGAACATCGTATAGCTTTATTATATACTTTTGGTGTATTAGAGGAGCAGATTTCACTTCATGAATTTGTAGCTCTTATCAGTACAAATGCCGCAAAGATATTTGGTTTGTTTCCTCAAAAAGGCAGTCTTCAAGAAGGTGCCGATGCCGATTTGATTATCTGGAACCCAAGGGTAGAAAATATAATTTCAGCGAAAAGAGATCATTCCAATACAGATACTTCTATTTTTGAGGGTTTTAAAACCAAAGGCAAGGTGAGTTATGTGATTGCCAAAGGAAAAGTTGTTGTAAGAGATACTGAATTAGTTGAACAGAATTGTAAGGGACAGTTTTTAAAAAGGTCAAAACCTGATATGAGAATATAAAAAAGGGAGCTAAAATACTACTTTTAACTCCCTTAAAATGCTTTAATTTGTATCAGATACCTTTACGTTTTTTCTGTTTTTTAAAAATCTTTTTCAGCGTTTTTGCCGGGTTTTTAAATTGATTTGTAAACATCATAGCGGCGATGATATAGGGTTTAAAACCGGCTTCATGATAGGTTTTAATTCGAAATTGTTCAAAAGTGCCTGCGGCCACTTCTCCTTCTTTACAAGAAACTCCGGTGATATCTGCCGGAAGGCAATGCATATAAAGTGCTTTACCATTTTTACTCAGTTTCATTTTTTCATCATCATATTCCCAATCTTTAAATTTTGCATTTTCAGCTAGACAGGTTTTTTCTAGGGCATCCAAGCCGGCTTTATCTGCTTTTTTAAGTAATTCGGTACGTTGTTGCATGATATGAAATGGGGCCCAGCTTTTGGGATAGACGATATCTGCATCTTTAACGGCCTCTTTCATAGAATGGTTTATTTTAAATGAACCACCACTTGCTTCTGCATTCTTTTTGGCAATTTCTACAATTTCAGGAATAAGCTCGTACCCTTCGGGATGGGCTAACTCTATATCCATTCCGTAGCGAGTAAGTAGGGCAATAATACCTTGGGGTACAGAAAGTGGTTTGCCATAACTGGGCGAATAGGCCCAACTCATTACTAATTTTTTCCCTTTTAGATTCTCTAGAGAGCCAAATTCTTTTTTAAGATGTAATAAATCAGCCATAGATTGTGTGGGATGATCCATATCGCATTGTAGATTAACAATACCGGGACGCTGTGGCAATACGCCCTCTTTAAATCCTTCATCTAAGGCTTCGGCTACTTCGCGCATATATTTGTTTCCTTCACCGAGGTACATATCATCACGAATACCAATCATATCGGTTAAAAATGAAATCATATTGGCTGTTTCACGAACGGTTTCGCCATGAGCAACCTGTGATTTTTGTTCGTCCATATCTTGTACTTCCAAACCTAACAAATTGGCAGCAGAGGCATAAGAAAAACGAGTTCTTGTAGAATTGTCTCTAAATATTGAAACGGCTAATCCGGAGGCGAAAACCTTGGGCGAAATATTATGATCACGCAAATCTTTTAAGATGTCGGCTACTTCGATAATCATTTCTAAGTCGTCATAGCTTTTTTCCCAAGTTAAGAGAAAATCTTTTTTATATAAATCACTTTTCAGTGTTTTTAGCCGGTTTATTTTATCGATTAAATTCATAATTTTTATTTTTTGGTTTATAGATCGTAAGCAAAAGCTGCATAAAAGGCCGAAGATATTACAAGGTCATCAATGGCTACTTTTTCATTAGGAGCATGGGCTAGAATTTCATTTCCGGGTCCAAACCCAATCATTGGGATATCGTAATATCCATTAATGGTTACTCCGTTGGTAGAGAAAGTCCATTTGTCGACCAATGGCTCTTTATTAAAAAGATGCTTATATGCTTTTACACCGGTTTGTACTACTTTGTGATCTTCGGGAATTTTCCAAGTGGGATAGTATTTTTCCATACCGTATTCTAGTCCGGTGTAGGCTTTTTCATAGTAGTTGAGTACTGTTACCTCGGCATTCATTCCCTTGATAAGAGCTTCTATTTCTTTAACGGCAGATTCCTTGGTTTCTCCCCAAGTGAGTCTCCGGTCTAAGTGGATTCTCGCAAAATCAGAAACGGCACATAATGATGGGCTATTTGAAACAATTTCAGAAATGGTAACACTACCTCTTCCCAGAAAATCGTCATATTTTAGACGTTCATTTAGTTTTTCAATTTCCAGCGCTACTCTAGACGCCATATAAATGGCATTTTTACCTCGCTCGGGTGCCGAACCATGAGAAGAAACCCCATAAAAACTGACATGCATCTCCATACGTCCTCTGTGTCCTCTGTAAATGTTTAAGTTTGTCGGTTCTGTGCTAATGGCAAAATCGGGTTTTATTTTTTCTTCCTCGACAATATATTTCCAACAAAGGCCGTCACAATCTTCTTCCATTACACTGCCGACAAAATAAATAGTCATATCACGGTCAAAACCTAATTCTTTAAGGATACGACCTGTAGTAACAAAAGAAGCCGGACCGCCTTCTTGATCGACCGACCCGCGTCCGTGCACAAAGCCGTCTTTAATTTCACCACCTAAGGGGTCAAAATCCCAATTGTCTGGATTACCCATATCTACGGTATCCATATGCCCATCAATGGCGAGAATGGTTTTGCCATTTCCAATCCTACCGATAACATTTCCTAATCCATCGATTCTAACTTCATCAAAACCGGCTTCTTCCATCTGGCGCTTAAGTTCTAGTTGTACTTTTTCTTCTCCCATACTCAATGATTTAATACGAATGAGTTTCGAAAGATTCTCAGCCGTATAATCGCGGTATTTTTCAGCAAGTTCATTGATTTTAGTATAGATTGTATTCATATCACAAAAATTTAGCTTACAAAGGTAGCTTGTTTCTTTGATAAATTCTACAGATTTGAGGAAGATTTTGTTAGAGGTAGATTCAATACTATAATGCAGGATTACTTGCGTGATCCTGTGTTGAGTTTAATGCTAAAAGAAAACCTATTCACGATGCTATCGCATCTATTATCCTTTTTTGTTCTTATTCATTTATGAAAACTAATGTTTTCCACATTCCTAAAAACAAAAAAGTCTAATCAATCTATCGATTGAAAAGACTTTTCTTTTGTCGGGGTGGCAGGATTAAATATCCTGTAGTGGGTTTGATGCTAATTAAAAGATTTTAATCTGTTACACAGATTTACGAATCTTTTTTGCTTTACTTCGGTTATTGAGCAAGCTCAAACCTTTGTAAAACAAAAAAGATTCTATTGCTAGGCAATAAAATCTTTTAATTGTCGGGGTGGCAGGATTCGAACCTGCGGCCTCCACGTCCCAAACGTGGCGCGATAACCGGGCTACGCTACACCCCGAAGGTTATCTTTTTTTTACTGGTGATCACTTTTTAGAACAAATCCAAAAGGGCAATCAACAAATTAGTGATCGCGACAGGATTCGAACCTGTGACCGTCTGCTTAGAAGGCAGATGCTCTATCCAGCTGAGCTACGCGACCCTGTAACTCAAGTTGCGGAGAGGAAGGGATTCGAACCCCCGGTACCCGCAATGGGTACAACTCCTTAGCAGGGAGCCCCGTTCGACCACTCCGGCACCTCTCCCGTCCCTCATTCAAAAACTAGTTTTGAATTTTAGAGAGTGCAAATGTACTACTTGTATTTTTATTGACAAAAAAATATGGGCTGTTTTTTATAAGAAACTTGTTTGCTTATTTTTGCAAAAATTTTGTTTTTATAAAAAAAAAATTACTAAATTAGCCGTGTTAAAAGTTTTGAAGGGAAAATGAATCTTTTTATTTCTTTTACAAGTTTCTTCCCAAAAGATAGATTTTTTATGTAACTTTTATTACATTTGCAAAATCGCACCCAAAATAATTAAACATATTGTGCGTCTATAGGAGATGCGCACTTATTAGTTTAAGATATAAAATTACCCCCACTATTTTATGATTGATTGCTTGTATTCCGTTTGGAATATAATAGGTATATAATATGGGTAACTAAAAACGATAAATTAACTTCTATGAGAAAAAAATTACTATTACATTCCAGTGTTTATGGGGTAACTGCTGTATATCCCCTTCTTCTAAAAAGCAGTGCAAGAATTTTAATTAATAAATTTCTATTATTAATTTTCAATACAAATTTATACTAATCAAATATTTAAAATCAAAACAATGAAACAGTTTTATTTTGTTAGGTACTTATTTCTATTACTTATAGGAATAACTACATCTGCTCTTTGGGGGCAGACTTACACATTTGTAGGTTCATATGCCGTCAATGATGGACCTGCTTGGGGTTCAAATCCACCGGTATATACTGCTCAAGAAGCAGCAGCACTTGTTTTTGGGGGAGTTGCTAGTGATTATGCCATTTCAACAAATTCAAACACCGTAGATCCAAATACGATAACATTTACAGGGTGGTATGATGGTTGGGATTCTCCAAATCAAACCCATCCTCAAAATTATAAAGTGGATGATGCACCAGCAGGATATCAAAATCCTGGAGGTATTAATAGTGCTATTTCGGCATATGTCTATGATCATAACATGAGTCAAAGAAATTATGTATGGCGTGTAGATCCTTGTGTCCCAGGTGAAACCACACCTCCAACAGCAATTTGTCAAGATATTACCGTACAGTTAGGAGCCGATGGTACCGTAACCATAGATGCTTCTCAAATAGACAATGGGTCTAATGATGCCTGTGGTATATACTTTATAGGTTTAGATAAAACGGAGTTTACCTGTGACGATATAGGCGCAAATACTGTAACGCTCGGTGTTATTGATAACAACTTTAACTCCTCTTCTTGTACCGCTACAGTAACGGTAGAAGATACATTGCCTCCAGTGGCAATTTGTCAAAATATTACAGTTCAGTTAGATGGCAATGGTAGTGCCAGTATTACGGCTGCCGAAATTGATAATGGTTCTTCGGATAATTGTGGAATAGCCAGTATGAGTGTGTCTCCTAGTACTTTTGATTGTAATAATGTTGGAGATAATACGGTAACCTTAACTGTTACCGATAATTATGGAAATTCGTCAACTTGTACGGCAGTAGTAACCGTAGAAGATAATGTTGCTCCAATAGCTGCTTGTCAAACTTATACAGCTGAACTTGACATAACAGGAAATGCAAGTATCACAGCAGGAGATATAGATAACGGCTCAAATGATGCTTGTGGTATACAGAGTATGAGTGTTTCTCCAAGTGATTTTACATGTGCTGATGTCGGTGATCATACAGTAACCTTAACAGTCACAGATAATAACGGAAATGTATCAACATGTGATACCACAGTAACAGTCGAAGATAACATTGCACCCGAAGCATTGTGTAATAGTTTTACGGTGCAATTAGATACCAATGGTGATGCCAGTATTACAGCAGCCGAGGTTGATAATGGTTCTAACGATGCTTGTGGAATAGCCAGTACAGCAATAGATATCGATACATTCGATTGTGGTGATGTGGGAGATAATCCGGTAGTTTTAACCGTAACAGACAATCATGGAAACGTTTCCACTTGTACGGCAACAATAACCGTAGAAGATAATGTAGCACCAGAGGCAATTTGTCAAAATATGACTGTGCAGTTAGATTCCAGTGGTAATGCCAGTATTACGGCAGCACAAATAGACAATGGTTCCAATGATGCTTGTGGAATAGCCAGTTTAGCACTTGATAAAACCGACTTTACTTGTGCAGATGTTACTTCTACTACCGATCAAGTTTGGATTAATGAGTTCCATTATGATAATAGTGGAGCAGACGTAGGTGAGTTTATAGAAGTAGCAGGTACTGCAGGCGTAGATCTCGCAGGCTATTCGCTAGTTTTATATAACGGAAGTAATGGAACAGACTATAATACGGTTCCTTTATCAGGAACACTAGATGATGAAGGTTCAGGATTTG
>JANTFW010000054.1 GCA_024763245.1 Flavobacteriaceae bacterium
GCTTTAGGATCTGCCAATTCTTGTAAGGTCATAATACCGGTAACGGCCAAAACTAAAGGAATTATCAAATATATTAAAGCACCCGATACTACGGCACCCAACGTTCCCGTAGGTATAGATTTTTGCGGATCTTTTAAATCGCCACTCATCCCTACACCGGCTGTAAAACCGGTAACTGCCGGAAAAAACACAGCAAAAACATACCAAAATCCTTGTGGGGCAGTGCGGTATGTTGCCTCTGTTATTGGGGCGTGCATATCGTGTTGTAATACACCAATAATTAAGGCGATGATAGAGAGTCCTACAACAATCATAATAGGAATCTGAGATTTTAAAACTAAAGAAGCGCTTTTTCCCGATAGTATAGTAACCAATACAATAATAATAATAGCACCTATTTGTAGTGAATGTTCGGGGAGTGTACCCCAAGATTCCGGCCATAAAACCAGTAAGGCTTCAATAAGGCCATAGCTGTAAAAAGTAACACTTAGCGTTCTACAAAGATAGAGTGGAATACCGATAGCGCCACCGGGTTCCAGCCCTAAACTTCTGGAAATTAAATAATATTCTCCACCTACACCCACCTTAATATTGGTAGCAATGGCCGAGGCACTTAATCCTGTTATAAAGGTAATAGAGCTGGCCATAAGTACAATCATTATGGTTTTTAACAAGCCTACATTGCCAACTACCCAACCAAATCTAAGATACATTATTAAACCTAAAATGGTGAGAATACTCGGTGTGTAAACGCCTAAAAAGGTGCCGAATTTATGGGGTTTAGTTATTGATTTTTTTTGAGATTTGCTCATGCGTAGTTAGTTTCTTCAAAAATACACTTTTATCATATCGGATATTTTATAAAATCTATTAATTTTTAAATAAATATTTAACATTTATTAACAATTGGGATAGTACCTATTTTAGTAATTTAGCCGTATTATTTTTAAAACAAATCTTTATGATACAAATTATTAAGTGGATGGTGATCTTGTTATTGACAACGCTATCGATGTTTGCGCAAGATACTTTTTCCAATAAAAAAGGAAGTCAATATAAATTTACATTACTTAAAGATTTAGAGGCTACTCCTATAGAAAATCAAAATCGTACCGGAACCTGTTGGAGTTTTTCGGCTTTGTCTTATATGGAGTCCGAAATTATTCGTTTGGGAAATAAACCGGTGAATTTATCAGAGATGTATGTAGTGCGTAATGCGTATATCGGAAAAGCCGTAAATTTTTTACGTATGGACGGTAGGTTTAACTTTGGACAAGGGGGTGCTTTTCATGACATTCCTTGGGTAATAAGACGTTATGGAATTGTACCGGAAAGTGCTTATATGGGGTTAAATTATGGCTATGATAAACACAATCATAATGAAATGGAAGGCGCTTTAGAAGCCATGCTAAAATCTTTTGTAAAAAAACCACAAAATCATAAATTAACAGCAAATTGGAAAAAAGCCTTTACCGAAGTGGTAGATGCATATTTGGGTGATTTACCGGATAATGTAGAGGAATTTACGTTTGATGTAGATGGTGTTTTGTATAATCCAAAGTCGTATGCCAAGCATTTAGGGTTAAATATGGATGATTATATTAGTATTACATCTTATACACATCACCCTTTTTATTCAAAATTTGTTTTAGAAGTTCCGGATAATTGGGCTTTACAATCTAGTTATAATTTACCTTTAGATGAATTTATGGAAGTAATGGAGCACGCTATTGACAAAGGTTATACCTTTGCTTGGGGTGCTGATGTTTCTGAAAAAGGTTTTTCGGCAAAAGATGCTTTAGCCATTGTCCCCGCAGATCCTAATACGATCCAAGAAAAAGGGAAGGATAAAGAATTTTTTAGTGGTGTAGGTAAAGAAAAAGTGAGTAATGCTTTTGTAAAACCGGTTAAGGAACGATGGGTTACACAAGAGGAGCGTCAAAAGGCTTTTGATGAACAAACGACAACCGATGACCACGGGATGCATGTAACAGGTATGGTCAAGGATCAAAATGGCACAAAGTACTTTATTGTAAAAAATTCTTGGGGAACCAAATACAATGAACGTGATGGCTATTTTTATGCTTCATTCCCGTATGTTCGTTATAAAACCATGAATATCATGATTCATAAAGATGCACTTTCTGATAGCATCAAGAAAAAATTAGGAATTAAATAAGTTTCATAAACTAATTAGGATTAATACTAAAAAAGCTGTTTCATTTTTTTGAAACAGCTTTTTGTTCTATAGATTTCTTGATGGAGTTGCTCTTTGCTAGAAAAAACAGTTTGATAGTAATTTTTGTTTTTTTGGATTGATTTTTGTCGTATATTGCTATGTATATAAATACTAGTACAGATGTGGATTAAATTTAGCTTAGGATTTCTTTTGGTTATTACTACGATTAGTATGGCAGCACAAACGATTTACTCGACAGATTATGAGAGTCAAGCAGATATTACCGTTTTTGTAACGGATTACGAAAGTCAATGTGATTTAAAAGTATATAAAGTGGACTACGAATCACAAGCAGGTAATAACGATGGGACGTGGTTTTTTGTTCCGTATGAAAGCCAAGCCGATAAGAAAATTTTCTTTGTGGATTACGAAAGTCAAGCCGATTTAAAAATCTACTTTGTAGACTACGAGTCCCAAGCCGGCTGGCGTAATAACTCCAAAAAGCATTTGTTATTTTAACGGTTTTGTGTAGCTAGTTGCGTGTTTCAGCAACTAATTAAGCAAATATTCACGAGCCAGAGGAATTTCAGAAGGAAATTACGAGTAGGCCAGAACCAAGCAATTACTTATAGCCATTGTTGGCAACAGTTTTTGTCTTCAGTTTTCTATTCCAATATATAATATAAATTGTTCCTAAAATTGTAGGTAAAATCCACATCATTAATGTTCCTATATTAAGTCCTGCAACCATAAATGCAGTTAAAGAGGCAATTAAAGCTCCAATCATTCGACCTAAATGACTTTTTAGCCAAGCATTTTTATTTTTCGTGAAATTTTTATAAGTCTCAAAATCTTTTAATGTCATAAATATTCCAAAACCACCAAAGAACAAATAAAGGATTGAATTATCAATTTTTTGAATTATTCCTAATACTCCAATTACTATCATAAATAATGAGGCGATAAGCATAATTCCTGAAATTGTTTTGTCAATTATATCCGCTTTATTTTTAGTTTTATTTTTTAAAGTTAAGGCTCTATTTCCTACCAAAACCATATAAATTGTAAATATTCCAATTAAAAATAGGAACAGATTTTCGTGATTTGGCATTCGTGCAACTAATAAAGAAATCAGAGAACTAATAACCATAGAATACGAAAATATCTTTCCTAATCTTTTATGGTTTAAACCTCCTTTTTTAACTGCAATGCTCCCAATTCCAGTAATTAATCCAATTCCGCCAAAAAATGCGTGAATATAAATTAGAACTTTAATCGTTTCTTCCATTTGTATTTTCTTTAATTTAACGATTCAAAATTCGTATTATTCATTTGTTTTAAGAATATTATATTTCCGAAATGTCGTTTTTTTGCGATGAGTTGTTCTAATTGTTGCCAACTCTCTAATACCCGGAATCGGAAGTTTCTCCATCTGCAATTTTTTTGGCCGAAGAAGTACCTATTCGTGAAACACCCAGTGCAATCATTTTAACCGCATCGGCATAATTGCGAACCCCACCGGCAGCTTTTATGGATAGTGGTCCTGCGTGATCTTTAATGATTTTCATCCCTTCAAAAGTAGCACCTACGGGTTTACCATCTGTAGTTTTATAAAAACCGGTCGAAGATTTTACAAATACATCGACGTATTGTTCCGGAGAAAAATGACTAGTAACAACTTCTCGTATTAAATCTGTAAGCTCAGCAATCTGTGTGTTGCTTAGTGCAGCAATTTCTATAATCCACTTTACTTTTTTATGATGTTCAAGTCCTAATTGGGTGCCTTTTAACACTTCATCCTTGACATAACTGATCTTACCATTTTTAAAAGCAGTATAGTTAATAACGTAATCTAATTCGTCTACACCATCTTCTATAGCTTGCTGTGCTTCGGCTAATTTGTTGGTAATACTAGCTGTTCCTTCGTGAAAACCAATAACTGTTCCTACCACTACATCGGCGTTTGCTTTTTGAATCATTTCTTTGGCCATACTTACGTATTGTGGCCGTATCATAGCTAAGACAAAGTTATTATCAATACATTCTTGTACTAAATCTTGTACTTTTTGTAGGGTTTCTTCTTCGGAAATACCGGCTTGTTCCGGTGTTTTTAAATAGGTAGAATCCAGGTGTTTTTGAATATGAATCTTCATTGGTAAATTGTGTTTTTTTAGGTTGTAAAAGTACAAAATAAAAAAACACCCCAAATTTGGAGTGTTTTGTTTTTTTAAAAGTACAGATAGCTTATTTAACAGCTTCTTCTACTTTTTTGGCACCTTCTTTGGCCGTTTCTTTTACTGCTTCAACTGCTTTTTCTGTTTTGCTGGCAACAGAATCAGCTACTTTTTCAGTAGCTTCTTTAGTGGCATCTACAGCATCTTTGGCAGCCTCTTTAGTAGCATCTACTGCATCTTTAGCAGCGTCTTTTGTGGCTTCGGCAGCATCTTTTGCCGCATCTTTTACATTTTCGACACCATCTTTAGCAGTGTCTTTTGCTTTTTTTGCTTGCTCACAAGAAGTCAAAAATAGACTCATTACGGCAACTAGAAGCATTCCTTTAAGTACTTTCATAATTAATTGGTTTAAGTTAAATGATTTTTCCGAAAACAAAGGAACGATATTTTTAGGATAAAACAAACTCTTTTTAAAAAATTACAGTGTAACAAATATTACAACGTATTTATTGTCAGTTACCTTATAGTATTTGTAGAAACAATACAAGAAGAAACAAAGAGATAAATTGTAAACTAAAGAATCGTAAAATACATGGTTCTATATAATAAAGATTGATACAATAAGGCAACTAGTGTTTATTATTCAATTAATTACACGATATTTGTTCGCATATTATGGAACACAAGCAATTACGTTGGTTTTTACTTATTGGTCTAGCTCTAGTATGGGGGAGTTCTTTTATTTTAATGAAGTTATCGCTTCAAGGACTTTCTGCCATACAAGTGGGTGCTTTACGGATGATTATTTCAGCTGTTTTTTTACTGAGTATTGGTTTTAACAAACTAAAATTAATACACAAACGCCATTGGAAATACATTTTTCTAAATGCTATCTTAGGTACTTTTTTCCCCGTATTTCTATTTGCTTTTGCCGTGCAACATATCGATAGTGGTGTCGTGGCGATACTAAATTCGTTAACCCCTTTAAACACCTTGATTTTAGGATTTTTCTTTTTTGGATTTATTTTCCGAAGAAAACAAATTCTGGGGGTAATTATTGGTATGTTGGGAACTGTGTTTTTAATTGTTCAAAGTGCTAATGTAAACCCAGATGATAATTATTGGTTTGCCCTGACAGTTATAATTGCTTCAATAGGATATGCCTTTAATGTCAATATTTTAAAAAAGTATCTTGCCGATCTAGATGCTACGGCTATTGCGGTAGGTAATTTTTTATTGGTGGTATTCCCGGCTATTATCGTACTGATCAGTACGGGTTTTTTTCGGTTACATCTCTTGAGTAGTCCTGTTTTACCCGCTATTGGTTATATGAGTATATTGGCTATTGTCGGAACGGCACTGGCCAAAATATTTTTTAATCGTTTGGTGCAAATTTCATCTCCTGTATTTGCTTCTTCAGTAACCTATTTAATTCCCGTTGTAGCGTTGATTTGGGGATTTTTGGATGATGAACATATCAATATTTTACAAATACTTGCCGGTATATTAATTCTTTTTGGCGTGTATTTAGTCAATAAAAAAGACTGAGCAATTGATGTGTTTTTTTTATACTTTAGCAGCCGCGTTTTGCATAATACAAAGGTATGGATAAAGTAAAAAAAACTTCGATAATTTATATGATAATGATAGCATTATCGGCTTCTTTATGGGGTTTAGATGGTGTAATTCTCACACCCAGACTGTCAAATCTTAATGTCATTTTTGTGGTTTTTTTACTTCATGCATTGCCTTTTTTATTGATGAATACTTTTTTATTCAATCACTACAAAGAGTTAAAAAAATTAGATAAAAAATCATTCTATTCCCTAGTATTGGTGAGTGCTTTTGGAGGAGCTATTGGAACTATTTCTATTGTGTATGCTCTTTTTATTGTTCACTTTCAGGAGTTGTCTGTGGTCGTACTTCTCCAAAAGTTTCAGCCGGTTTTTGCCATTTTAATGGCTTCGTTTGTGCTTGGTGAAAAACTCTCAGGTCGTTTTTTACTTTGGGCGGGAGTTGCCATTATTGGCGGGTATTTTTTAGCTTTTGGTTGGCATATACCTGATCTTTCATCAGATGTACCTACTTTAAAGGCTGCTTTATTATCGTTGTTAGCCTCTTTTTCCTTTGGTAGTTCTACCGTTTTTAGTAAACGTTTATTACAACGTATTGACTATATTAGTGCCACCTTTTTTAGATACGGAATGACTTCCTTACTTCTATTACCGGTAGTAGTAGCTTCAGGGCTTTTTTCTGATTTTCAAAATATAACGGCTGATAATTGGTTGCTCTTTGGTATTATAACCTTAACTTCGGGTAGTGTGGCTATTTTATTATACTATTACGGATTAAAACATGTGAAGGCTAGTCATGCTACTTTGTTAGAACTATTTTTTCCTATTTCTGCTATTCTGTTTGACTATTTTATTAACGGAAACGTATTATCTCTATTACAATGGGCAAGTGCCGCACTTATGATTTTTGCTATTATCAAAGCCGGAATGTATGCCCATAAAAAGAATAATCAATAATCGAGAACTTTATGTTATGAAAACCATTATTCTTAATTTAGAAACCACAACCAAAAATTGCTCTGTTAGCCTATCGAGCGATGGAGACTTAATAGCACTAAAGGAAATAAATGACGGGCGTTATTCTCATGCCGAAAATCTACATCCATTTATTGCCTCTTTGTTACAAGAAACAGGGTATACATACAAAGATTTATCAGCTGTAGCGGTTAGTAAAGGACCGGGATCCTATACAGGTTTGCGTATAGGAGTTTCTGCAGCTAAGGGTTTGTGCTTCGCTTTGGATATTCCTTTAATAGCAACGGATACCTTGGAGGCGTTGGCAAGAACAACAAAGATAAATCAAGGGATTATTGTTCCTATGCTAGACGCACGTAGAATGGAAGTTTACCAAGCTGTATTTTCTTCGGATTATACTAAGGTAGAAGCCATAAAAGCACAGGTTATTACGGAACAATCATACGATGACTTATTAGCCAAAGGCAAGGTTTTTTTTGTGGGTGATGCCGTAGAAAAATGTCAATCGGTAATAGGACATCCCAATGCTGTTTTTGTAGAACATAAACTACCTTCAGCAAAAGAGATGTGTCTGCTTTCGTATCAGAAATACCGGACTTCTGATTTTGAAGACCTCGCCTATTTTGAACCCTATTATCTCAAAGATTTTATTGCGGTAAAAGCGACGAAAAACCCCTATTAACAGGTAATCACTATATACGTCTATTACATCTAAAGTAAATCAAAAATTTCTAGTAAATAATTTTACATCAAGTTTAGGAAATCAAGTATTAAAACCAATGCCCGATTCGGACACTCCAATAATTTTTTTGTATATCCGGTGAATAGGAATAATTTAGAATAATAGGCCCTGCCAGTGATTTTATGCCGTATTCTAAGGCATATCCTTTTTTTGTGTTTTCGAAAATAGCACCCTTGTTCAATAGATCGTTTTCGGTACGTGCATAATTGGCTATAGCGCTAATATACTGTTTGTTAAATAGCTCATACCGTAGTGTAAAAGCTGTTTTTAAATAAGAATTATTTCCGATACTGGCAAAAGGATACCCGTAGAACTCCGTAAAATTAGTTTTGTAATTAGGACTGACACCACCTAGATAAAATCCCAGATATGGATTTTTGTTATTTCCCGTTGAAATCCCTGCTTCAGAATTTATTTGAATTGTCAACTTTTTCTTAAAAGTAAGCGCGTAACCAAATTTGGCTTGTCCTTGAATAAAGGGGCTAAAATTATGTTGAAAATCCGAGGAATAGAAATACCAGTTCGCATTTCCTTCAAATTGTAAACCGGATTTAGGAAAAGTACGTTCATCGAAAGTGTCAAAGCGTAATAAACCTGTACTTGAATAAATGTGTGATTTCTCAAAAAGGTTTGCATTATCACCTATATCGTCATTGCTATTTTTATTTAAAGCTCTAATAAATTGATGTTTAAGCCCAAGTCTAACCGCAAAATTATCTTTATAAACGCCTTGGATAAACACTTGATTTGTAAGTTTGAGATAATCAAGTGTAATAAAATTGGCACTTAAATTGTATGGAGGATTATCCGATAAAAAATAAGTGTCAAAATCAAAATCTTGATAAACCGATTGAAGACCTATACTTAGGTGAATACCATTATCGACAAAATAAGTAAAATTATAACTAGGTTTTTCTCCAACCACCACGTCTGTTGATAAGAAATCATTTTTAAACAAGAGATGCTTTGAGGTAACATTTAGTACTATACCGGCTTTAAATAAGGGGTCATAATGCGCTCCCAATTGTACATACGTATTAATAGGATTCTCTGTAAGTTTGATGGAAATATTACAAGCATTATCTTTGGATAAGTGTATTCTTTGTTGGATGTTCGTAAAATTTCCAGTTGCAGAAAGTCGATTGATACCTCTAAAAAAATCATCAAAACTAATTCGTTTTCCTAATCGAATTTGCATTTTTTCAATAATATAGCCGTAGGTGTAATTCTTGTTACCTTCAATATGAATTGTATTGATAATAAACTTTTCGGGACTTTCTTTTGGTGTGATATCAGCCCTTGGAACATGCTGTTGTGCTGCTATTTTTTTAAAAGCAGCTATGTTTTTTTCACCGGCGATTACTCCGGCTTGGATAATATCGGCACTTTTATCAAAAGACATTACAGAATACGGTTTAATATCCGGTTGTATATAAATATCTGTCCGATTTTTTTTCTCTAAATCTTCTTTGGTCAGCATTTGATAACTGACAATTTGATCGAGGATATTCAGCACAGAATTAAGTTCATCTTTTTTTAAGAGGCTTGATGAACTCACATCTACACCTATAATCACATCAGCACCCATGGCTTTAACTTCATCGACAGGAAAATTATTGACAATGCCACCATCAACCAATAATTTACCATCAATTTCTATCGGTTTTAACAAGGTTGGATAGGCCGAGCTGGCCCTTACTGCTTCCGGTAAATATCCCTTGTTTAAAAGTACTTGTTCGCCATTTTCTAAATCGGTAGCCATACATAAAAATGGGATGGGAAGTTTATTAAAATCACTAATAGTATTAACGTGTTGTGTATATTTTGATAATACATTTAATACGGTTTGCCCATCCGAAAGACCGGTTGGAATCTGAATACTTTTATCTTTAACAGGGAGTTTTAGGATATATTTGTCATCGATTTCTTTTTGGTAAAATGGTTTGTTTTTACGTGAAATTTCATTGGGAATATGATCGTGAAAATTAAAATTTTTAATGATAGTTTCAATGGCATCAGCCGAATATCCCGATGCATAGAGCGCACCAACAATAGCACCCATGCTCGTACCACCGATATAATCAACACGAACCCCTGCTTTTTCCAGTGCTTTTAAAACACCTACGTGCGCAAAGCCTTTGGCACCTCCACCACTTAATACTAAACCTACTTTAAGATCTTTATTTGGTAGGGTATCTTGTGCGTGGGTTTTAAAACCCACGCAAACAATTAGTAGTATGTGTACGATTATTTTTATCAAGGATTTACGTACGAAATTTTATTTTTTTCGCCAAAGTTTAAATCGATTTAAAAGATAATACATAATGGGAACAATAATAAGGGTTAAGAAAGTTGCAAAACTTAGACCGAAAATTACGGTCCAAGACATAGGGCCCCAAAAAGCCGTATTATCACCTCCCATATAAAACTCCGGATCAAATTTAGTAAATAGTGTCATAAAATTAAAGTTAATACCTAAAGCTAAAGGGAGTAGTCCTAAAATAGTTGTTATGGCAGTAAGTAATACCGGACGTAACCTTGTTTTTCCTCCTTCGATAATACTCTCATATAGAATCCTTCGGTTTCCAATGGATTCTGCTTCATCAAAGCCTTCTTCATCGAGTTTTCGCTTTATGACCAGATTTGTATAATCTATCAATACAATGGCATTATTAACAACAATTCCCGCCAACGAAATAATACCAATCATAGTCATTAATACAATAAAATCCATTCTAAAGATAACCAAACCTAAAAATACTCCAATAAAACTAAGAAGTACGGATACCAAGATAATAAACGGAGTACTGGTAGAATTAAATTGCCCTACAATTATCAAAAAGATTATTGATATGGCAATAAGTAAGGCTTTGGATAAAAAGGCCATCTGTTTGGCTTGTTCTTCCTGTTCTCCGGTAAAACGGATGTTAATTCCATCGGGTTTTGGATATTTAGCGAGCAAGGCTTTTAGATTATTATTTACCTCTGTCGCATTATAGCCATTTAGAACATTTGAGCTTATAGTTATTAAACGATCGAGATTTTTACGTTTAACTGCACTAAACGTAGTGCTATTTTTTATACGGGCAACAGCAGAAATTGGTATCTGAACAATACGCCCGTTGCTTTGATTTCTAAAGGTTATTAATTGGTTGAGTAGAGCCCCTTTATCGTATCTATATTTATCGCTTAAACGTATGTTAATGGGATAATCATCTTCGCCATCCTTATAGGTAGATACTTCTTTACCATAGATAGAAGTACGAAGTGCATCGGCTATTTGTCCGGTGGACAGGTTTAATCTTCTTGCTTTTTGACGATCGATAAGAACTAATAACTCGGGTTTTCCTTGTTCGACATCTAACTTTAGTTTTTCGTATCCTGTAACACTAGATTCTTCGATATAGTTCTTTATTTTACTCGCTTCACGCATAATAGTATTGTAGTCATCTCCGGCAACTTCAATGCTAACAGCAGCACCTGTTGGGGGACCGTTTTTAGGGGAATCAACCACAATCCTTACTCCGGAATATTTCTTTACTAAGGCACGTATGTCATTCATTACGATATGTGTATCTACGCCACGTCGAAACTCATAATCGACAAAATCAATAGTAATTCTGGCTTTGTTAGGTGTAGATCCGGATCCACCCATATCTTGTTTTGGGTCGGCAGTTCCTTCACCTACTTGCCCAATTAATGATCTAACAAGATAATTCTTCCCATTTTCTTCATATTTACGTAAATAATCCGCAATATCTTTCTCCATGGTTTTGGTTAGTTGGTTGGTAAGCTCGATATCTGTACCAATAGGATATTCTATAAATACATAGGCCTGTGCAGGAGGTGTATCCGGAAAGAAATTGGTTTTTGGGGGGAATATGTTAATCAGTGCTATAGCAAAAAACAACAATAAAACAGAACCAATTAAAAAAGCAAAGGGACGCCATTTAGAAAGCGCAAAAATGAGTCCCCTTTCATAGGTTTTTTCTAACCAAGGCAATGCTTTTTCTTGAAACCATTTTGTTGCGGGAGTAAAGAACAAGGTGTTTATTAATCGTAAAACTCCGGCAAGGATACTGAGTAAGCCCAAGGCGTTTAGAATTTTATTATGCATACCTTGTGTAGCACTAATCAGTAAAAATACAATACCAATTATAATAAAGATACCGCTGTAAATGTACAATTTGATTCTGGGTAGCTCTTTTTCTTCCAATTTCATATAAATCGAAGTAAGCATTGGATTTACGACTAATCCAACAAAAAGAGATGACCCTAGTACAATAATAAGTGTTATAGGTAAAAATTTCATAAACTCGCCCATCATTCCCGGCCAAATAACCAAAGGTATAAAAGCAGCTAAGGTAGTGGCAGTTGAGGCGATAATAGGCATGGCTACTTCACCAACACCATATTTGGCAGCCTTTAGTAAGGAATAGCCTTCATCGTGTAAGCGGTAAATATTTTCTACGACCACAATACCGTTATCCACTAACATTCCCAGTGCTAAAATTAGACCAAAGAGTACCATCATATTAAGGGTAACCCCCATAATACTTAAAAGAATAAACGACATTAACATAGACAATGGGATAGCAATACCCACAAAAAGGGCGTTGCGTAAACCCAGAAAAAATAACAGTACAATTACCACCAAAATGACACCCATAATAATACTGTTTTCCAAATTGGCAACTTGCTTTTTTGTTTTTCCGGACATGTCATTGGTAATAGAAATATCTAAATTATTTGGAAACACTTCTTTTTTAGCTGTTGCAATAATTGTATTAATTTTTTCTGCAGCATTAATAAGATTTTGTCCCCCTTTTTTCTTTACATCGAGCATTACAACCGGTTGTGAATATTCTCGGGCATAACTCTCACGTTCTTCTTCTTGAAAATGAACGCTGGCAATATCACGTAGGTAAACGATGTTTCCTTTTTCTTGTTTAACAATAATATCCTCAATCTCTTTCGTATTTTTAAATTCACCAATAATCCTAACATTGCGTTTTATATTCTTTTCTAAAATTTCACCACCGGACATGGTAATATTTTCGTTTGAAATGGCGTTAGCTACATCACGAAAACTAATCTTTGAGGCTTCCATTTTATATAAATCTAGCGAAACAGCCACCTCTTTATCTTGGACACCCCTAATGTCTACAGCTGTTATTTCAGGAAGATTCTCAATTTTTTCTTCTAAATATTCAGCGTAATCATTAAGTTGGTCTATTGAAAATTCGCCCGATAGATTGATATTCAGTATCGGCATCATTTCGGAGATGTTTAACTCTTGAATGTTGGGATCTGCGGCTAAATTTTTGGGAAAATCCTTATCAGACATCGCCACATCTACCTTGTCTTTTACTTTGCGTAAGGCCTCTTCGGGGGTTACACTAAAATCAAATTCGGCCATTATCATAGAAAAACCTTGGGTAGAGGTAGAGGTGATTTTGTCAATTCCGGAAATGGTGTTGATTTCTTGTTCCAAGGGTTTGGTAATGAGTTTCTCAACATCTACAGCCGAGTTTCCGGGATGGACGGTTGTAATAAAAATTTGTGGAACCACAACTTCCGGAAAGGCCTCTCTGGGCATTCCAATATACGAAACAATACCACCGATTACCATGATAAAGATAATGACAAAAATGGTCATTTTATTTTTAATTGACCAGGTAGATATGGGAAACTCTTTATTTATTTTTTGACTCATTTTTTAATGCTTTGTTGTGTTGATTTTCGCTTGAAAAATCGCTCCTTTTTAAATAAAATGGCTAATCAATGATTACTTGATCGGCATCTTTAATAAATTTACTGCCTTGATCTACTATTAATTCTCCGGCTTTAAGCCCTTCTTTTACAAAAACACTGTTGTTGTAATCTTTACCTAATCTAAGGGTTCTTTTACTCACGGTAGTAATAGAATCTTTTTGTACGATAAATACAAAATTACTACCTTCTTGAGTCATCTGTATTAGTGATGATGGTAAAACAACACCGCTAGCTGTAAAGTCTCGTATTTTTAAATCGGCAAGCATATTGGGCTTAATAAGCTGTTTTTTATTAGGAATGTTAATCGTAATTTTAAAACTTCTGTTATTAGGATTAATGTAATTACTAACCTTAGTAACCTTGGCTTCCAGTGTTTTATCAATAGGTTCGAAATGGACGATCACTGTACTTCCTTTTGTAATAGATTTTAAATAGTTTTCCGGAACATCGGCTTCTATATACATGTTGTTTAGATTGATTAATCGAAACAAAGGGGTTTGAGGTCCGGCGAGTTCACCTGTTTTAGGAAATATCTCATCAATAATACCGCTAAAAGGGGCTTTTATTGTCATTTTTCCAATTTGTGTATATAGAGAATGCAGGGATTTTTCCAGTCCTTCTTTTCGTGTTTTGGCATTAAGATACTGCATTTCGGAGCCAATCTTTTGATTCCATAGGCGTTCTTGTCTTTCGTAAGTTGTTTGGGCTAAACTCAATTGGTTTTTTAGTTCGGCAACTTTGTCATACAAGATAGAAGCATCTAGTTGTAATAAGGTTTGTCCTCGTTTTACACCTTGTCCTTCTTTTACCAATATCCTTTGAATAGTACCTCCTGTTTCCGGGTTTAAAAGAATATTTTTATCTGAAGAAACACTTCCTTGAAGGCTAATATAGTGATTAAAAATAGTGTCTTTAACCAATAGGGTGGTAATCTTTTGAATGGGTTTTGAGGTGTCTAGTTTACGAATTTTAGTGTCGATTTTTTTTAACTGACTGTTTAAACTATCTATTTTTTTAACCAAAGTCGTTTTTTCTTGTTGCAATTTAGTAATATCGGATTGTTGTGTTTTAGTCGCTTGATTACAAGAAACAAGGCTAACAGAAATGGCTAAAAGTAATGTAATATATTTCATTTTGTTTGATTTATTATTGGTCTAATGCGGTTTCTAAAGCTGATTTTTTACTGATTAATTCAAATATTGATTGAAGGTATTGTTGTTGTTGTGCGTATAATTGATTTTGTGCG
>JANTFW010000055.1 GCA_024763245.1 Flavobacteriaceae bacterium
AACTGCTGTAACGATTATTCAGTACATAAATAAGTTTATCTTTGATAGAAATATTAATAATTTAAAAATTAGCATTCTCTAAATGCACAACGAGTTATATATTATCTGGACAAAGCACAAAGAAGTAATCAATATACAATTTCTCCTCCTTGGGCAAAAAACAAATCGATTGGGATATTTGCCAGCCGAAGTCCAAATAGACCTAACCCTATCGGTATTAGCGTAGTTAAACTTTTAAAAATTGTTGGCAACACCTTATACATATCAGGAATAGATGCTCTTAACAACACACCATTATTGGACATAAAGCCTTATATTGATAAACTCGATGTCAAAGAAGACGCCAATTACGGTTGGGTTAACACTATGGAGGATAAAGAACATTTAGCCTTACACATTAAAGGTTTACCACATAATCATCAGTAATGCTATTATTTTACCATTTGATTGTTATGAAATTAACAAAAAAGGATTAAATTCGCTCACAAACAAATAGAACATAGATGAACAAAGATGATATTAGAAAAGTAAAGAGAAGCTACTCAAGATGCTTTATTGGTGATAAAAACTTAATTGACGGTTTTTATGATGTTTTTTTAGCTTCACATCCGGATATTGCCGAAATGTTTAAAAACACGGACTTCATGCAGCAAAAGTTGTTGCTTCGGCAAGGAATTAATTGTATGATTATGTTTGCTGAAGGCGTATTTGCCGGTAATTTTTGTTTAGAAGAAATTCGTATTTCTCATAACAAAAAACACATCAACATTCATCCTAATTATTACCCGTTTTGGAAAAACAGTTTACTAAGTAGTTTAAAAAAATATGACCCACAGTTCAATGATGAATTACTTGAATTGTGGAATCAAACTATCGATAAAGGAATAAAATATATTTCTGATGGCTATTAATTAACCACCCTTTAACATTATTTATATTAGAACAGATTTTAACAAAGACGAAATCAGGCAAGTAAAAAGAAGTTTTGCTCGTTGTTTTTTAGAAGAAGACTTAATCCTACGGTTTTTAAATATTATTGTAGAAAGCCATCCGGATATTGCTCCTCATTTTAAAGATACCGATTTTGACCAAATAAAATTATTATTACGTCAAGGAGTAAATTGTGTCATTATGTATGCCGACGGTGTTTTTGCAGGAGAATTCTGCTTAGAAGAATTGCGTATTTCTCACAATAGAAAACATATGAATATCAATCCAAAATTTTACCCCTATTGGATTCAAAGTCTTATACAAGCTGTTTCGGAATTGGATCCTGAATTTACCCCTGAACTGGGTGAACTCTGGCGTGAAGTAATTACTCCCGGGGTTACTTTTCTAGGAGATGGTTATTAATTTACCTAACAATACATAATTTATACAAAAAAGCTCCTTGTTTCCAAGAAGCTTTTGGGTGGAAGACCGGGTTCGAACCGGCGACCTCCGGAACCACAATCCGGCGCTCTAACCAGCTGAGCTACAACCACCATTTACTCATCTTTTAAATAAGCGAGTGCAAATGTACACTAATTCCTTTTTTTACCAAAAAAAATCATAGTAAATCATCTAATTTTTTGACAGCAACATATTGGGAAGTCATAAAACCTTCTCCTGCGGCTGTTCCTATTAACCTGCCTAAATCTCTGGCACGTGATTGAATACTTTCCACAAAATTCTGAGTACTTATTGGTGTGTTAGGTTCCTCGTTGGTTTTATCATAAAATTGGGACTTATAAGCTAACACTGATTTCATTTTTTGATCAAGAAACCCACTTACATCAACAACAAAGTCAGGAATCAGATTTTTCCACTGAATATAATGATAGATATGTTTGGGTCGCCAAGCTTCTTGTTTCTTATTGTCAACAGTTGTTTCTATTTTTCGTAAACCCGATAAAAAACAGGCTGTTTCTGTTAATTGACTTGCTCTTGAATGATCCGGATGTCTATCGTCTATAGCATTGGTTAAAACAATATCGGGTTTATAGGTTCTAATCACTTTAAGAAGTGCCATTTGATACGACTTCGTATTTTCAACAAATCCATCTGGTAAATATAGGTTTTCTCGAAACTGAACTCCCAAAACATGTGCTGCATTAGTTGCCTCAATCTTCCGGATACCGGGCGTACCTCTTGTCCCCATTTCACCTTGTGTTAAATCTAGTATCCCTACCTTTTTACCCATTGCTATTTCTTTTGCTAAAGTGGCTCCACAACCTAATTCTACATCGTCGGGATGTGCTCCTATGGCTAATATATCTAATTTCATCTGTATAAATATTCTTTAACTAACATTATATATAAACCTCTTAGGGGTCATTCTTCAACATATAAATGCCTCGTAATTGTTTTGTTTAACTTTATTAAACTTCAAAAGTAGTATAAAATATTACATCCACTCATTTTGATGGCGCTTAACTACTTACTGACACTAAATTTTAATCAAAAAAAATCCACCCGTAAAAGGTGGATTTTTTAACTATATCGAAATTTTTTGTTGCTAATCTACAGTTATTGTACAATTAGCCGTTCCGTTTCCAGTAACTTGAACATTGCTTAGCTCACCTGAAGCCGATCCTTCTGTTTCGACTTCTACAGTATAGGTACCTTCAGGAATTCCAATAAAGGTAAAAGAACCGTCTTCCTGAGTCTGTGTGGAGACTTCATTTCCATCTACTTCAATAGTCACAAAGGCACCTGATACAATCGCTCCACCATTTGTTACCGATCCTTGAATCTCTCCGGTTTGATCTAAATCACAAGCTCTAAAATCGGCATCAAAACTACAGCCCATTATATTAGATATATCCGAAACCCACTGTCCGAACCAAGAACCCTGAAAATCAAAAGAACTATCAATATCCAGATCTAACAAACACGTTGAGGTATCTCCTTCTTCTATTACCAAAGCCGGAGAAATTGTAATGCTATATGTACCTTGAGCATCAGCATTCATCTCATATTCGGTACCGTTTGATAACTGTACAGAAGCCGCATCTAGCGAAACTCGAACTTGATTGTAGGTTCCGGGTTCCAGATTAGCTGTAACTACAGTCTCCGTTTCACCATTGGTTAAGCCCACCATATTAACGGTAGTACTCCCTTCAAAAACGGTAGAATACTCACCATCGGTATTGCGTAATTCAATTTTAGAAATGCCAACATTTGCTTCGGCAACAAAATCGAAAGGAAATGGATCATCGGTTAATTTAACCGTAACAGCTCCTTGTCCAGCTGGTATGGTATTATCCTTTTCACAAGAGAATAGTACTCCAATGAGTACACTCATAACAACTACTTTTTTAACTAAATTCATCATAATTACTAATTTTAAATTAATGAAATATTATTTGATGTTTGAAACGCCAAAACAATGCCATTATTTCATAATAAACTGTAACTAAAGTTACTTATTTAGAATAATTCTAAATAAATCAATACGTTACGAGAATAGTAATACTTTCTTAAAATCAGTATTTTACATTACTTTTGACACAATTGTCAATGCAATCTAGGTTGTTATATTGTTTTGTAACTTTGTCACGTATGACGGATATAGTAATTTTAGGGGCTGGAAATGTTGGCTATCATCTAGCCAAAGTTTTTAGCAAAACACCGGATATAAACCTTGTCCAACTCTACAATCGTACCCTACAGACTATTCGATGTTTTGAAAAAGATACGGTTATAACAAATCAATTACATACTTTAAAAAAAGCCGATATTTATATTATTTGTGTTTCGGATGAGGCTATTGAATCCGTTTCTAAAGCGATTCCTTCTACTAATGCGCTGGTAGTGCACACTTCCGGTTCTACACCTTTAGAGGTACTGAACCATCATAAACATTACGGTGTATTTTATCCCCTACAAAGTTTTTCAAAGCATAGAAGTATTGATTTTTCATCAATTCCTATTTGCATAGAAGCGAAACATGTTAATGATTTGAAGGTACTAGAAAATTTGGCTCTACGAATAAGTGATACCATAACTTATATGGATACCGTTCAACGAGGAGAAATACATAAAGCCGCCGTGTTTGTCAATAATTTTGTCAATCACCTATACTATATTGGAGAGACTATCTGTGAAGAAAACAATATTTCGAACACTATTTTACATCCTTTAATAAAAGAAACCAGTAACAAAGTAATGAACTTATCCCCTTTTAATGCGCAGACTGGTCCTGCTAAGCGAGGAGATAAAAAAACCATTGAAAATCATTTAAAAAAATTGAGCGGTATAAACAAAGAAATTTATAAATTGCTGTCTCATTCAATAGCAAACCTTTATGGAAAAAAATTATAAAGAAATTCTACCGCAAATAACGACTTTTATCTTTGATGTTGATGGTGTACTTACCGATGGTATTGTTAATGTAATGAGTAATGGTGACTTGGTAAGACATATGAATGTTAAGGATGGGTATGCCCTTAAAACAGCCGTTGATTCCGGTTTTAGAGTAGCTATAATATCCGGCGGAAATAATGAAGGAGTAAGAACACGACTTAATGCTCTAGGCATACAAGATGTTTACCTTAAAACCCATAATAAATTAGAAAAATTTAACGAGTACTGTAAACTGTATAGCATTAGCCCAGAAGAAGTTCTATACATGGGCGATGATATTCCTGATGCTTCGGTAATGAAAGTTGTCGGTTTGGCTTGTGCTCCTCAGGATGCCGATTCTGAAATTCAGCGTATTGCTCATTATATCTCACATAAAAAAGGGGGAAAAGGCTGTGCCAGAGATGTTATAGAACAGGTACTAAGAGTTCAGAAAAAATGGCCCAATTCCACTAATAATGCAAAATACGATTAATACTAAAGCCCCTAAAAAATGAAATCTAAATTATCTTTATTACTTATTATTTTACCGCTATTCTCTTTTTCTCAAAATGTATTAGGTAAATGGAAAACTATTGATGATGTAACCGGCAAAGAAAAATCAATTATAGAAATCTATCAAAAAAACGGAAAAGTATATGCCAAGATACTAAAACTGCTTACACCCGGTGACGAGAACAAAGTTTGTGATGAATGCGAGGGAGATAACAAAGGGAAACCCATTGTTGGAATGGTTATTATTAACGGCCTTAGCAAAGATGATGAGGAATGGAATGGAGGAACCATTCTAGATCCTAAAAACGGTAAGGTTTATAAATGCTATATTACTTTGGAACAGAAGAATAAGCTTAAAGTTAGGGGATACATTGGGTTTTCACTAATTGGAAGAACACAATATTGGTATCGATTAGACTAATCCCCTACACTCTCTTCTTTAATAACGGGACAAATCTAAAAGTACCCAAAGCTTGTTTTTTAAACGCTGTTGTACTCTCACGTTCGTAAACATACATGGTTTGCGTTTTTTTCCCGACGGGTATAACTAAGCGACCTCCTATTTTTAACTGACTCAACAATGGTTTGGGAACATAAGGTGCACCGGCTGTAACTATTATTCCATCATAAGGGGCATACTCTTCCAGCCCTTTATAGCCATCACCAAAACTCATAAATTTAGGTTTATAACCCAGCTTGGGTAAAAATACTTTTGTGTTTTTAAAAAGCTCATGCTGACGCTCAATAGTATATACTCTAGCCCCCATCTCAATTAATACCGCAGTTTGATAGCCACTACCCGTTCCTACTTCTAATATTTTAGCATTTGGGGACACTTCTAATAAAGCCGTTTGATACGCAACTGTATAAGGTTGCGAGATAGTTTGGTCTGCGGCAATGCGAAAAGCTTTATCCACATAGGCATGGCTTTCTAGGGCAGAATCCATAAACAAATGACGTGGAATTTTACGGATAGCCTCTAGGACTTCTTTAGACTGAATACCTTTTTTAGCTATTGTGTTTATTAATTGATTTCGCAATCCCTGATGTTTTGGCGTATCTTTCAAATTTATACTCTTTTTAGCCTATAAAAATAAGCAATTATCCAATATTTAGATTTTATTATTTTGTAAATTTGTCAGAACTAATTTATAATCATTATTAACACATATACATTATGAAAAATATTGCAGTAATTGGTGCTGGAACCATGGGAAATGGCATTGCACACGTCTTTGCTCAAAACGGATATAAAGTTAATCTTGTTGATATTTCTCAAGATGCCATAGACCGTGGATTAGCGACAATCACTAAAAATCTGATGCGTTTGCTTACCAAAGAACGGATTACCGAAGAAATAAAAGATAATACGCTCCAAAATATTACTACCTTTACAAGTATTAGTGCAGGTGTTAAAGACGTTGATTTGGTAGTAGAAGCTGCTACGGAAAACATCGACCTTAAATTAAAAATTTTTAAAGACTTAGACAAAGAAACACATGCCGATTGTATCTTGGCTTCAAATACGTCGTCAATTTCTATTACTCAAATAGCTGCTGTTACCCATAAGCCGGAGAAAGTAATTGGGATGCATTTTATGAATCCTGTTCCCATTATGAAATTAGTCGAAATTATACGAGGTTATTCTACTTCAGATAGAGTTACAGAAACCATTATGGAGCTCAGCAAAAAATTAGGAAAAACACCAGTTGAGGTAAACGATTACCCCGGATTTGTAGCGAATAGAATTTTAATGCCTATGATTAATGAAAGTATTGAAACACTTTATAATGGCGTGGCTGGTGTTACCGAAATTGATACGGTTATGAAATTAGGTATGGCACACCCAATGGGTCCACTACAACTAGCTGATTTTATTGGATTAGACGTATGTTTATCTATACTTAATGTTATGTATGACGGATTTAAGAATCCAAAATATGCACCTTGTCCACTCCTTGTTAATATGGTAAGAGCCGGCAAACTTGGAGTCAAATCAGGAGAAGGATTCTATGATTATACCACGAGTAAAAAAGCTGTAATTGTGGCTAGTATGTTTCAATAACCAGATAGTTTAAAGTATTTTTTAACTATTAATTACTTTTTAAATCTACTCTTAGACAGAAGCAAGAAAAGCTTTATTAAGTATCTGGCATTACATATAGTGTAGTCGACTCTATTGTTTGTTACTATTTTTTCAACAAGCATTTTTACAAATTTGATTCCCAAAAAAAAGGGGTTAATTAATTGGTATCAACCATGAATAGAAAAACAAATATTGAAGAATCAATTAACTTGCTTTTAGAAATTAGTTCGTTATTAATGTCATCTGGTGCTAATACCAAAAGAGTTATTGATTCCTTAAATCGTTTTGCACAAGCACTTCATTTTAAGTCCCATGCTTTAATAAGCCACAAATCTATAATTATGACACTGATTGATATAAGGACTAAAGAAAGCTATACTGTTGTTACACAAATTCCTAAATACACGGTCGATTTAACTATTGTTTCAGATATCAGCAGAGCAAGTTGGAAAGCTATTGATTCTAAATGGAATTATCAGAAGATCAATCAAAAAATAACGGCTATAAAGAACAAAAAGAAATACCCATTATGGATCGAACTCGTTATGGTAAGTCTTGCAGGGGCGGGTTTTGCTAAACTATTCGGTGGTGATTACCTGAATATGTCCTTGGCATTTCTTGCCACATTTATCGGTTTATTTGTATCAAAAAAATTACATAATTTCGCTGTAAATGTCTACGTTCGAGTTTTTATTGCTAGTCTTACCGCCTCAGGTATTGCAGCAATAGGTGTCATTTTTTTTATTGGGAGTAAACCTGAAATCGCCCTGGCTACCTCTGTCCTATTTTTAGTTCCGGGTGTTCCTTTAATAAACTCGTTCAATGATTTATATAATAATCACATATTAAATGGTTTGGTTCGTTTTGTTAATGGATTTCTTGTGGTATTAAGTATAGGACTTGGACTAATAAGCATCATGTTACTCTTTAATATAACTACTTTATAAAATGATACACAATCCTTATTTTGTTATTTTTGCAAACTCGTTATGGTCGGGTATTGCAGCACTTGGTTTTGCTATTTTATTCAATATACCTAAAAAAGTTATAACTACCGTATTATTTCTCGGTTTCTTAGCCGGTTTAATTAAAGCTTTGTTCATTCATTTTGAGTTCAATATTATCATTGCCACTTTTTTTGCCGCTCTAAGCGTTGGTATATTCAGCATTCCTTTTGCCTCCCGGGTTCATAAACCTATTGTCGTTTTTTCAATTCCTTCTATAATTCCTATGATTCCAGGCTTTTTTGCTTACAAAACTATCCTGGCTATAAGACAATTCACATTCTATAAAATTGACAATGTGCAACGTGATAGAATGTTGGATGCTATTTTTTCAAATGGATTTATGACTCTTTTTATTCTTTTTGCCATAACAGTAGGTGTTTCCGGTCCTATGCTTATTCTCGGAAAAGATATGACCCGAAGATTAAAAGATTAAAGCATTTATGGCTAAGAAATCTGTAGTATTTTACGCTATTGATTTTTTTTCAAAATCATACTTATCCAATCATAAAGTATTCTTGTTATTTTTTTTATTATATTTGAAAGATTAAACTTTTGGAATTAGATAGAAGTCTAACTACATAAGTAGTAATTTTACCTCTAATTCCATTTTTTTATTTAAAAACTAACTAACTATGAGATATTTTGCCCTTACCATAGCTTTTATTGCTTTAATTCAAACTCATGCTCAAGAATACTCCGATTATCTCGGTGCGGGACATGCCAATGGCATTACAGTTACCTCAAGTAGCGAACAACATAAAGCCAATTGGACAGAGACTGCAAGTGCCTTAAATACTATAAACGGTCAAGGATTGGATGGTAGGCTTTTGGAAACCTCTCGTTTTCTATCTCAAGCTACCTTTGGATGTGATTTGGATTATATTAAAAACGTTTCGCAAATCTCTTTTGAAGATTGGATGGAACAGCAGTTCAACCTTCCTGCACAATCTATGGGTGATCTTACAAATAGTCTTTACCTTGAAGCCAAACAACGCTTTATTGATAATGGTGGTGACGCAGAAGATTATTTCGGACCGGAAGCACAGCACTTTGTAATGTCTTGGTGGCAGATTAATATGAACAATGAAGATTTATTACGCCAACGTGTCGCCCTAGCGCTAAGTGAAATTTTTGTCATTTCTTGGAATTCTACTTTAGATAATTATGGAGACGGTTTGGGTTATTACTACGATATCTTAACCTCAAATGCCTTTGGTAATTATGAAGATCTATTACTTGCCATCAGCTTGCACCCCATGATGGGTGGTTATTTGAGCCATTATAATAATCCCAAAAATATTCCGGAACAGAACATTCATCCCGACGAAAACTATGCACGTGAAGTTATGCAATTATTTAGTATAGGCCTTAACCTTCTAAACGAAGACGGCACCTATATGACCGATTCTAACGGAGATCGTATACCTACTTACGACAACAATGATATTAAAGAATTCGCAAAAGTATTTACCGGCCTAGGGCCCGGTGCCGTTATTGATAACCCCTACGGTGTGGTCGCAAATTTTGGTGTTAATTTTTATTTTGCAAAAAAAGATACCCCAATGGCTATGTATAATCAATGGCATGAAACCGGAGAAAAACACTTATTAAATGGCTATACGATACCTTCCGGTCAGTCGGGTATGGATGATATTGAGGATGCTATTCACCATTTATTTATGCATCCAAATGTAGGACCTTTTATAGTAAAACGTCTCATTCAACGCCTTGTAAAATCAAACCCAAGTCCACAATATGTAGCAAGAGTAAGTGCCGTATTTAATGACAATAATGGGGTTAGAGGAGACTTAAAAGCTGTTGTAAAAGCGATCTTATTAGATGAAGAAGCTAGGTCTTGTAGCTGGGTTCAAAACCCTATTCAAGGAAAATTAGTAGAGCCCATGATACGTTATTTTAATATAGCACGCCAAATAGATTTAGATAAACCATCGGGATTGGACTGGAATATTGGGTATCTGTTTTACAAAGCAACCGGACAAGCACCCCTTGGCGCCCCTAGTGTATTTAACTTCTTTTTACCTGAATTTTCTCCAAACGGTCCCATTAGTAATGCCGGATTGATTGGTCCCGAATTTCAGATACATAACTCCGTAACCAGTATTGCTTATCTTAATGAAGTAGATTTATGGACCTACCCCAACTGGGATTATCCCATATACAACACATGGGACTTAGGCATTGAAAATGCCACCCTAGATTTTACACGTTTAGAATATTATGCAAGAGACTCTGAAGTCCTAATTAACGAATTGGATAAACTGTTAACCCATGGGTTATTATCTGACGAAACACGACAGATTATCAAAGATGCTATTGACCCTATTGCAGGTACTGATCCAAACATAGATTATATGTTCTACAGAGTCAAGTTGGCTTTATACCTCTTTATGATTAGTCCGGATTATGTAATTTCAAAATAATATTTAGACCGATGAAAAAACCGACCAACATATCCCGACGAAAATTTTTAGGAAAATCCTGTGCTGCAGTGGGTTATACAACAATGTTTTCGTCCTTAATAAATCTAAAGGCAATGGCTGCCGCTGCCTTAGACAATTCCTCAACACCAATGGCCGGTGATTATAAAGCCTTGGTCTTTGTGATGCTTGGGGGTGGAAATGATTCGTATAACATGCTAATTCCCAGAGGGAATACAGAATACAATGAGTATGCCGTAACCCGATCTAATCTGGCTATTCCCCAAGCCTCAATTTTACCCATTAACCCTATTACTACAGATGGAAGATTGTTCGGATTACACCCTGCTATGACGGACCTTCAACAATTATTCGAGAGCAATAAATTAGCATTTCTCAGTAATGTTGGGACTTTAGTAGAACCCACTACTAAAGCTGATTTTCAAAACCACACAGTTCAAACGCCTTTAGGCCTTTTTTCTCATGCCGATCAACAACAACAATGGCATACCGGACGTGCTCACGAAAGAACCAATATTGGTTGGGGTGGTCGTATTGCCGATTTAATTCAATCGATGAATTCTAACACTGATTTTTCGATGAATATATCCTTAGCCGGTACCAACATTTTTCAATATGGTCAGCAGGTTATTCCTTATGTTATTAACAATCAAGGGAGCATTGGCATAAGAGATTATAATGCAACAGACCCTTTTAGTCAGTTACGTGCTACGGCTCTTAACTCAATGATGGATAGAGATTATCAAGACATATATAAAAATACATATATCAATACGGTCAAAACCTCTAACGAGGCAAGTATATCGTATCAAAATGCCGTGGATGCAATTCCAGATTTTGCCACCCCGTATCCTGATACTGATTTTGCAGGGCAATTGAGAATGGTAGCCAAAACTATCGCTGCTAGAGAAAGTTTGGGCTTTTCGAGACAAATCTTTTATGTAGAACTAAATGGTTGGGATCATCACGATGAATTACTCATTAACCAAGAAAACTTATTAGGAACACTTAATTCAGGATTAAAATATTTTAATGATGTTATCGAAGAATTAGGGGTTTCTAATGAGGTAACTACTTTCAGCATTTCAGATTTTGGGAGAACTCTTACTTCTAATGGTAACGGAACAGATCACGCTTGGGGAGGAAATGTAATGATGATGGGGGGCTCAGTAATAGGTAAAGATATGTACGGGAACTATCCCACGCTGGCGTTGAATAGCAACTTAGACCTGAATGACGGTGTCCTTATACCTACTACTGCCACCGATATGTATTTTGCTGAATTGGCAAAATGGTTTGGCGTATCTAATTCGGATATTAATATGATTTTCCCAAATCTATCCCATTTTTTTGATACTAATTCGGGTAACAATCCCATAGGATTTATGAACATGTAAGCTTATGCAACGAAACCGAGAAATTTTGGCATATAGTGAAATTACAAATAGGGCCTTTTTTCTTTCACATAAAACGAATAAAAACTTATAAAGATGAAACAAATATTTTTACTACTCGTTATTTCTTCTTTTTCGCTAAATCAAAGTCTGGCACAATGTAATGCAGACAGACATAGCACAAGCTGGTACGATGGTTGGATTTCTTGTCAAACATCACCAAACCCAAACTCTCAAAGAGGAAACACACATTGGATTCTTTATGATTTAGGAAGTCTCTATTCGCTGTCAACTACACAGCTTTGGAATGCAAACGATCCTGCACATCTAGATTATGGCGTACAAGAAATGATTTTTGATTACTCCATAGATGGAACAAATTGGGAAAACTTAGGCACCTATTCCTTTTCGGAAGCTTCTGGAAAATCAACTTATGAAGGCAATGAAGGCCCTGATTTTAACAATGTATTGGCACGCTATGTACTGTTAACCCCTACAGCTAACTTTGGTGGAAGTTGTTATGGCTTTAGTGAATTTAAAATTAATATTGGGAATGATGTACTCACTATTAATCCAGAAATTGGTTTTGCTTCTTTGGCCTATCCCAACCCGTTTAGTGATGAAGTAACTGTAAGAGTGGATACACTATTTCCCGACAAGCCAATTTCCTACGGTATTACTGATTTATTAGGGCATACTATTATTTTCAAAAATTTAGAAAATCTGACGGGGAGTAACACCTTTACCCTTAATAATAACGATTTCAATTTAGCAACAGGAATCTATTTACTTAGCATTTATCAAGGGAATCAACAGCAAACCATCAAAATAGTTAAGAAATAATAAAAGCGGCATTAATTTTAAATTAATACCGCTTTAAACAATCAATTGTCTACAAATTACAACCAGCGTAAGAAATAATCCATCATTTCTTCTTTTAGTTCGTAGTGTAATTTGATATAGGTTTTCATATCGTCTCTAAGGCTTCCTTGTTCTTTTCGTAATCTTCCATCCAAATCTTCAGCCATATCAACAGATTCAATAATATTACGTTTTCTTCGAATACGTTGTAATAATTGACCGATAACTTCTCGTTCTCTAATAATTTTATTCTGATAACCACCTAGAGGCCTCATGGCTTCAATCCCCAATTCTCTAGAAGCAATATCTTCTAATTTTTCTTCGAATTCATCCATTTCGGCCATATGAAATTTCAACTCTCTTTTCCAAACATCTAAGTTAAATTTCAAATCACTTAGATATAATAATTTCGTCTGCATGGTGCTATAAATTTTATAGTTATTAATACTTTTTAAAGGTATAAAATTACGAAATTTTTTGATTGTGAAAAATAATTTAGAAGATATCTTTCGTTATAATTTTAAGGCATTATAATCGAGGTAATAAATCAATTTTAGTGACAACTGTTGCTTTATAGGTTCTTTAAATAATTGGTCAACATTATCTACAAAAGTAAGATTAGAGTTCGTATCCTGATTAAAAATAGTATTACGATACAAGGCGACCAACTGACTGCCGGGAGCAAACTCCAGTGCATAACTCAAATCTAAGTTCCACGAATTAAAATTGGTATTGTAATTATCCGTAAGATTATTGGCTTGGAGTGTGCCGTCGTCTTGTAGTGTATAGAGTTCTTCATCGTAAGTAACCGGAGACCAATAATAGCGGAATGACAATGAAAATGAAGATTTTGTAGAAAGGTTCAAGGATCCTGATAATGAATTGGTTAGTGTTTTGCTATCTCTTTTTCCAAAAATTATAGCTTCATCATCTATATTGACAAAACCGACATTATTAATTTTCTTACTCCAATCAAAAGCATATATCATTTGAAACTTATCTGTAAATCTAAACCGGGGATTAAAAGAGAAACCAATCTCATTTTGTAACTCTTTAGCACCAAAAGCCTTAGCTATATTTACAGACATATCAAGGGCTAATTTTTTTCTGTAATCTGTAGAAATCCAAATACTTAAAGATTGAGGTTCTTTAAATTTATAATAACGACCTTCTACTCTTGGTTCGTAGTAATCATTTTGATATCCAAAATTAATATTTAGATTTCCACCAAA
>JANTFW010000056.1 GCA_024763245.1 Flavobacteriaceae bacterium
GTTATTCCATCCAAGGCTTTTGCCAAAATATCTATGCGATTGGTTCCGGATCAAAACTCTGATGAAATCACCAATTTGTTTTCAGCCCATTTTAAAAAGATTGCGCCTAAAGGTGTTAAGGTAGATGTAAAAGCACATCACGGTGGCGAGGCTTATGTAACACCCATAGATAATATTGGATATAAAGCAGCCAACAAAGCTTATACAGAAACCTTTGGCGTTCCGGCTATCCCCCAACGTAGTGGAGGAAGCATACCTATAGTGGCACTTTTTGAACAAGAATTAAAGAGCAAAACAATATTGATGGGATTTGGTTTAGACAGTGATGCAATACATTCTCCTAATGAACATTATGGCATTTTAAATTACCTTAAAGGGATAGAGACCATTCCGTTGTTTTATAAATATTATACGGAACTGTATTAAACGTTTTATTTTTTTCTATGTCTTAAATATATAATTATAAAAGATATAGATATGAAACGCTTTCAAAAAACCCGTGTACTTTTTGTCATTCTTTCACTAGGTTTTGTCTCTTTCTTTTACGCACAAGATGCAACCCTAATTCAGGCAAAAAATGATGCTATTGGCGATAACTTAAATTTAGAGGCTGTTGCTTCTATTTTTGGGGATGCCAAAGATCTCGAAGGTTTTGAATATGAACTAAATAATCCGGACAACCGAATCTCAAATTTAGATTTAAATGCTGATAATGAGGTCGATTATTTACGTGTTGTAGAGTTAGTCGAAAAAGACACGCATGTTATTGCTATTCAGGCTGTAATTGGGAAAGATCAGTACCAAGATGTCGCTACTATTGAAGTAGAAAAAGACGCTAAGGGAGTAACGAGTATACAAGTTGTAGGCGATGTGGCTATGTATGGACCTCATTACATCATAGAACCAGTCTATGTTCGGTCACCTATTTTCTTTACGTTTTTCTGGAGGCCGTTTTATCATCCTTATCACTCAGTATATTATTGGGGGTATTATCCGCATCATTTTCATTATTGGCATCCTGTTCCTGTCAATGTATATAGAACAAATATCCATATTCATGTCAATAGGCATTATAGGTATAGAAAAACTACTGTTCGTAGAAGTCATATAGCAGTTAATCTACACCGTACTCACAGAAGAAATGATTATAATAGAAGGGTTTCACGAATCACTACTACTAGACAAGCTCAACATAGAACTTCTGCGAGATTACCACAACATAGAGCAGCAACAACAGGCATACAAAATAGCTTTATTAGACGGCCGTCGGTATCAGGGTCTAAAAAGTCAGTACAGAAAAGACATGTTAACAGTAGAAATAAGCCGGTACACAAAAGCAAGGCATTTAAGACTAAAAGATCAAGCTCTAGAGGTCGATCGGTAGCACATAAACCAAGAAATCAAAGGAAAAGGCATTAATTTATAAATGCTTTAATACTATCATAAATACCCGAAATATCCAACCCAATAGATTCCATTAGTTTATCAACACTTCCATGGGGAATAAACCTATCCGGAATACCTAAAACCTTTATAGGAGTTTGCGTGTAGTTGTTGGCTTGTGCAAAAGCTTCAAGAGCACTACCAAATCCACCGCTGATGGTACCATCTTCAAGGCTTATTATTTTGGGGTATTTTTTAAAAATATGGTGTAGTAGGCTTTCTTTTAGGGGTTTAACAAAAATCATATCATAATGAGCAAGATCAAGCTCAGGGTATTCTTTTAGTAATTGTTGAATGGTATTTCCAAAAGGTCCTACACTTAAGATAGCTCCTTTATTTCCATCGGATAATTGTTCTCCGTATCCGATGTCAATTTTTTGAAATGGAAGTTGCCATCGTGTATGAACCCCTCTTCCTCTAGGATATCGTATGGCTATTGGGTTTTGTGTAAATTGAGCGGTATACAGCAGATTTCGTAAAGCTTTTTCGTCTCTAGGAACAGCAATAGTTATATTGGGAATAGTTCGTAAAAAGGAAATATCAAAAACACCATGGTGTGTTGCCCCATCATTACCTACAATTCCGGCTCTATCAATACAGAAAACTACCGGTAAATTTTGTAGTGCAATGTCATGAATAATTTGATCGTAAGCTCTTTGTAAAAATGTCGAATAGATAGCTAGATAAGGCACAAATCCTTGTGTGGCAAAACCTCCGGCAAATGTTACGGCATGCTGTTCGGCTATACCCACATCAAAACTACGATCGGGAAAGGCTTCTATCATATATTTCAAGGAAGTTCCTGTAGGCATTGCCGGTGTAATTCCTATTATTTTATCATTTTTTTTAGCTAACTCTACAAGTGTTAATCCAAATACATCTTGGTACTTTGGTGGGAGGTTTTTGTTAAAATTGGGTTTTATTTCTCCGGTGTTTTTATCAAATAAGCCTGGCGCATGGTAAGTTACTTGATCTTTTTCGGCTTGTGGTAGTCCTTTTCCTTTGGTGGTTATGATATGTAAAAATTTGGGTCCTTTTATTTGTTGCATCTTTTTTAGTACAGCAATAAGAGCCGGAAGGTCGTGCCCATCAATAGGGCCAAAATATTGAAAATTTAAATCTTCAAAAATATTTTTGCCACTTGGTTTGTCATCCGATTTGATTTGTGTTAAATATTCTTTTAAGGCACCTACGTGTGGATCTATTCCCATTTCATTATCATTAAGGATAATAAGTACCTCTGCATCCGTAACTCCGGTGTGATTTAAGGCTTCAAAAGCCATACCACTCGCAATACTAGCATCGCCTATTACCGCAATATGTTTTCTAGGCTTATTTTCTAATTTCGCAGCTAGTGCCATACCTAAAATAGCCGATATAGATGTGGAGGAATGTCCGGTGCCAAAAGCATCATAAGGGCTTTCTTCTCTATTGGGAAAACCGGATAACCCACCAAATTGGCGATTGGTGTAAAACAACTTCTTTCTACCGGTTAGTATCTTATGTGGATAGGCTTGGTGTCCAACATCCCAAATGAGCAAATCCTCGGGAGTATTATAGACATAATGCAGTGCAATACTCAGTTCTACCACACCCAATCCGGCACCTAAATGTCCTTTTTTTGTGGAAACGATATCTATGATAAAATGGCGTAATTCATCTACCAATACATTTAACTCTTCTATTGATAATTTACGCAAGTCATCAGGACCATCCATTTGTTGTAATATAGACCTATTCATAATGCAAATTTATGTTTTAGATTCAATACCCTAATGTTATATGATATAATTTTTTATAAATGGATAAATGAAGAATAAAAAAACCTCCATTTCTATATTGAAATGAAGGTTTATTATAATCGTGAGTTTACTTTACTTTTTTGTAAGATCAAAATGGTATTTAAGATATTGAAAGGCGTCTCTTGGGATAATTTTAATCCACTTTTTGTATCTCCAAAACCATTTTATTTGATAAGATGAGAAGATTCCCTTTGTTAAATAAGCAACAATAAAAGGATGTGCATGCAAAGTAATATCTTTATAAAGATCTTTGCCTATTAGGGTATTGAGTTCCCTTTCTATTTTGTCTATTAATAATATGGGAGCTTCTACCTCACCATTTTTATTAGGGTCAACTTCTCTAGTTTTGATATTTACTTCTTCACGCACTCGTTGTCTGGTAATTTGAACTAATCCAAACCGGCTTGGTGGTAAGATTTTGTGTTTTGTTCTATCAAAACTCATCTCTTCTTTAAGATGTTCGAATAATTTTTTACGATCTTCGGCCGAATGCATATCGATAAAATCTACTACGATAATGCCGCCCATATCACGCAACTGCAATTGTCTGGCAACCTCTGAAGCCGCAATTAAATTGACTTGTAATGCAGTATCTTGCTGTGTTTTAGCTTTGTTAGAGCGGTTACCACTGTTTACATCAATAACGTGAAGTGCTTCGGTATGCTCAATAATTAAATAAGCACCGGTGCTCATAGAAACCGTTTTACCAAACGAAGTTTTTATCTGACGGTCCACACCAAATTTTTGAAAGATAGGCACCTTGGATTGATAGAGTTTTACAATAGAAGTTTTATCCGGAGCAATCTGATTGAGATATGCTTTAATTTCTTCGTATAAAGTTTCATCATTTACATGGATTCCTACAAAGGATTCATTTAATACATCTCTTAATATTGAAGAAGTTCGATTTACTTCGCTCAATACTTTTAGAGGGAGTTTTGTATTTTGCGGTAAGGCTTTACACAAGTTTTCCCATTGTTTTAAGGAGTTTTGTAGATCTTTATCTAATTCGGCTACTTTTTTATCCTTGGCAACTGTTCGTAAGATTATACCAAACCCTTTTGGCTTAATACTTTTAACCAATCTTTTTAATCGGGTTTTTTCCTTATTGTCTGTAATTTTCTGCGAAACAGAAACTCTATCGGAAAAAGGCATAAGTACCATATATCTACCGGCAATAGAGAGTTCGGCACTAAGGCGTGGCCCTTTGGTAGAAATGGGCTCCTTGACAATTTGTACTAAAATGTTTTGTCCCGGTTTAACTACTTCTGTAATAACACCATCTTTATTGATGTCTTTCTCGAAGGGAAAATCCTTTAGGGAATAATCCTTTAATTTTCCTGCACTTACCAGTTTTAAAAACTTTTGCATAGAACGTAACTGAGGCCCCAAATCGTGATAGTGTAAAAAACCATCTTTTTTAGCCCCAACATTTACAAACGAGGCATTTAGTCCGGTGAGTACTTTTCCGACTTTAGTCAAAAAAATATCTCCTACTGCGATATTTTTACTCTCTTCTTCTTTGTGAAGTTCAATTAACTTTCCATCTTTAAGTAAAGCAAAATCAATATCATTGGAATTAGATCGAATAATTAATTCTGATTTTTTCATATTGATTTATGTTTTATTATAACTATTTTTTAAACAGTTATATATGATTAGATTACTATATAAAAAATTATATAGTCCAACAGAATTGTACACTTTGTACAAATTCTTATGTCAAAGAACTTACGAAATAAAGAAAAATTATTTTTTCTTCTTATGTCTGTTTAATCTACTTCTTTTTTTACGTTTATGAGTAGCTATTTTTTTGCGTTTCTTCTTTTTACCACTTGGCATAGAACAAATATTTTAAGAATTAATAATAAGGCTTATTTTACAGCCACTTTAGATTTTACACCGTTAACAAATACTTTGGCTGGTTTAAAAGCCGGAATATTGTGAGCCGGTATTTTTATTGTTGTATTTTTAGAGATATTTCTACCTGTTTTTTCAGCTCTTTCTTTAATGATGAAACTACCAAAACCTCTTAGATATACATTGGTTCCACTCTCTAAAGAGTTTTTAATTTCTTTCATAAAAGCTTCAACAGTTGCTAAAACTTCTGCCTTTTCAATTCCTGTACCTTCAGCTATTTTAGATACGATTTCTGCTTTAGTCATATTAGTATGTTTTAAATAGTGTTTAAATTTTAAAGAGTGCAAATATAATACAATATATACAATTACAAAGGGCTAATTAATTATATTTTAGCGAAGTATCTTTTTGGAAGTGGATTATCGTTCCAAAATATGTGGAAACCCTAAAGCGGTGACAATCAATAAATAAGGAAAAACGAGCACAAAACCTTGATGGCAGTCGAACAGCGTTATTTAGAATAATCCATTGATTTGTGCATCAATTTTATCAATGACAAAACCTAAATCTTCGGGTTTATCCACAAAATCTAAATCATCGACATCAATAATAAGTAAGTTACCTTTATCATAGGTAGAAATCCAAGCTTCATAACGTTCGTTAAGTCGGCTTAAATAATCAATACTGATAGAGTTCTCGTAATCGCGACCTCGCTTGTGAATTTGTCCCACTAAAGTAGGTATATTAGCTCTGAGATAAATAAGTAAGTCCGGCGGGGAAACAAGGCGCTCCATCAATTCGAATAGGGAACTGTAATTTTGAAAATCCCGATTGGGCATCAAACCCATAGCATGTAAATTTGGCGCAAAAATATGAGCATCTTCGTAAATTGTCCTGTCTTGAATAATGTTCTTACCACTTTGGCGAATTTCTAATATTTGTCTAAACCGGCTATTTAAAAAGTACACCTGAAGATTAAACGACCAGCGCTCCATAGCTCCGTAAAAGTCATCTAAATAGGGGTTTTCATCAACAGATTCGTAATGAGGATCCCATTTATAATGTTTCGATAAAAGTTTGGTTAAAGTGGTTTTTCCTGCTCCGATATTCCCGGCAATGGCTACATGCATATTCTCAATATTAGTTTTTATCCTACAAGGGATAAAATTACTCTTTTTCAGTTTAAATCAAATAAATTTTTATTAATAAATTTTTTTAGACCTTTATTTTTGATGTAGAAATAATGTTTTTTTCGTATCTTTATACCATAAAACCAATACATTATGGAGTATATAAAAAAACAAACTATCCCAATGTAAGGTTTTTGACCTATTTTTCTTCAAGAGCTTTGCATATGGTTTTTTAATCCTTAAAAATAAACTATCATGAAAGCAGAAAAAACACCTAAATCAGATTTAACCCAGTACACTAAATTATTCCTTTTATTTGGTCTTGTAGGCGCATTATTGGCCGTACAGATTGCTTTGGAAACCAAAACATATTACAAAGTAACTTCAGACATTGTCAACCAAACTATTTTTGATGGAAATGAGGAATTGGATATTCCGGAAACAAAAATTGAAGTCAAAGTCCAACCCAACTTACCTAAGCCTGTTCCGGAGCCGGTTTTAGAAAATATTAAAATTGTAGCGGATGATAAAGATATTGAAGAATCGGTTATTGAGAGTAGTGAAACAGACGAAAACCAAGCTGTTGTAATTAAAGATATTCCAGAAATCAAAGAGATTAAAGAAGTGGAGATTGAAGAAGAAGTGGTAGAAGATGTCCCCTTTTTTGTTATTGAAAAAGTGCCGGTTTATCCCGGATGCAAAGGGAATAACGATGCATTAAAAAAGTGTATGCAAGAGAAAATAAAATCGTATGTTGCTAAAAACTTTAATTCGGATTTAGCACAAGATCTGGGGTTAACTCCCGGAACCAAACGTATTTTTGTGATGTTTGTAATTGATAAAAACGGGAATATTACTAATGTTCAGTCACGTGCACCTCATAAAAGTTTGCAAAAAGAGGCCGAGCGCCTTGTAAAATCTTTGCCCAAGATGAAACCCGGAGAACAAAGAGGCCGACCGGTAGGAGTACGGTATAGTTTACCTATCGTTTTCGAGATTATGTAAAGGTTTGATAGTTTTCGTATTGCCATTTATTGTTTAGTCTAGTTGTAATTGTTGGGTTGGAAAAGAAATAAGTATTTAAATTTAATTAGATAGCCTTAGTTTGTTATAGGATTACTATTTTTGCCGATATCTATAATTAATAGTTCTCAACCTAAGTTGTTTCTTAAAAACAATCTATTTTTTAAAAAAGATTATGACGAATAAAATAATACCATTTTTATTACTGATTCTTTTTATTTCTTGTACTTTTCCCGAAACAACTGTAGTATTTCGAACTGATTTTTCAGCAAAAGAAAAAGAGATATTAGATATGTCAAGGAAAGTAATAGAGGATTGTTATTTTACCAGTTTTGTTAGCATCGATACAAAAGGTCAACCTAGGGTGCGTGTTATGGAGCCCTTTGCTCCCGAAGCCGATTTTACGATTTGGATGGCGACCAATCCTAAAAGCAGAAAGGTCAATCAAATTAAGGCTAATCCAAAAACCAGTTTACATTATTTTGACAAATCTAAAATGAGTTATGTGTCTTTGATGGGAAATGCTTATATCATTAACGATTCTGTCATAAAAGCTAAAAAGTGGAAAAAAGGTTGGGAGCGGTTTTACCCCAATCAAACCGATGGCTATATGCTGATAAAGTTTGTTCCAAACACGTTGGAGTTAATCAACATCCCCAAAGGTTTTACCGGAGATTCTATAACATGGAAACCACATCAAGTTCTTTTGCGTAAACCAAAAAACCCTTAAAGAAAAGGTCTTCAAGGGTTTTTATTAGGATTTCGTAATGCTTATTTAAAAGTACCCGGAGCAAAATCTTTATTGAGTTTGATGTTTTTTAATTTCATCTCCATATCTTGACCCATGGCTTTGGTTTGGATCGTATATGGAAATAGCACACCGTCAACAGCTTTAAAGTCAGCAAATGAAGTAGGGACTATAACTTCTTTCCCATCCGGTCCTTTAGCCATTTTTTCACTCTTAACTAACAAGCCCGATACTACTTCAAAATATTTTACTTCTTTTTGATCTCCATTTAAAATGGTCATTTTATACACGTCTTTATCATTAATAGTGACTATACCGTCTAAGCTTGTTTGTTTAGAACCGTCTAATAAATATAACTCATCTATTACTCCTTTACGACTTTTCATTTTAGTTAGTTGATCTTCGGGCATAGGCATTTTAGCACCCATTTGTTCCATATAACCCGCTGTTCCGTCGTAAACCATTTTAAAAGCGGTTTGTCCCATCATAGAGGTCTCCACAAAGAGTTTGTTAGGGTTTTCCATTTTAAAGGTTTGTTCCAATGCCATTCCTTGCATTTCCATCTCATAGGTTTGTTCTATGCTATGAATAGCTTCTAGTTTTGATTTTCCACCTATAGCCTCGTAATAGTGGTTTAAAATGCTTTGTGCACTAACTCCTTCCGGAATGGGTTTTTGCATATTAGGTTTTTCTGTGGGATTTCCTTCTTTGTCAAAATAATGAATAGGATATCCCATTTTTTCTAAGGCAGGAATTACATCCAAACCTTTAGACGTAACTACAATTCGAGCATTATCGGCACTAAAGTATTTTTGAGCGACACGCAATACATCCTCTGCAGTTACGGCATTAATCTTTTCCAAATAGGTTTCGTAAAAGTCTTCTGGTAACTTATTTTTTTCGATATTGAGAGCATAACGGGCAACCGTTTCCGGTTTTTCAACAGCCATCACAAATTTACCGGCATAACCAGCCTTGATATTTTTAAGTTGTTCATCGGTCACTTTTTCTGTTCGGATTCGATTAATTTCTTTCAAGGTTTCAACAATAGTACTATCGACCACCGAGTTTCTTACCTTGGCACCGGCTTTAAATAAAGAAACAAATTTATTGGGTCGAAGTCCTGATCTTGCTCCGTAGGTAAATCCGTGGGCTTCTCTTAAGTTCATATTGAGATACGAATTAAAATCGCCACCCAATATTTGATTGGCTACTAATACGGGAAAATAATCGGGATCACTCATTTTTAAATGGGTTGTACTCAATACATCTACTTGAGATTGCGAGGCTTCCGGCATATCAATAAAATCAATTTCTGTTTGTGCCACATTTTTGGTGTTTGGTATGTTTACCTCAGGTAATTCTCCTTTTTGCCAATCACTAAAATTTTCTGTTACTAATTTTTTCACTTCTTTAAATGAAACATCACCTACAACAACCAAGTAGGCATTGTTGGGTTTGAAATAGGTGTTGTGTAAATCTTTTACATCTTGTAATTGTAGCCCTTTAACGCTTTCAATACTTGTAAACTCACCATAAGGATGATTACGTCCATAAGCCAATACACCCTCCACTCTAGAAGATATATTCCCCACACTCTTTTCTCCAGACTTAATACCGGTAATGGTCTTGGCTATTTCTTTGTCAAACTCTTCTTGTGATAAAACAGGATGCAAAGCTCCGTCTGCCATCAGTTTAAAAACCTCCGGAAAAAATTTAGACAAAGAACTCATTCGGGCACTTTGGCTACCGTAATTGACAAAAGCGCCTAAAAAGTCTATTTTTTCATTAAACTCATCTTTAGAGACTGTGTTTGTTCCAGAGCCTAACATAGCACTTAGTACTTGAGACACACCCGCCTTTTTCCCTTCGTAAATAGGGTCATTATCAAGTGTCAATGTTGCTGAAACTCTGGGTAGTTTATGATTTTCTACAACCAATACTTTAAGACCGTTATCTAAAGTGAAGGTTTTGGGTTTTCCGAGATTAATCTTTGGTGCGGGTCCGGGTCCGGGCTGTAAATTTCTATCAAATGCTTGTTTCATGGTTTGGTTATCAGTCTGTTTACCCGTCTTAGTGGTGGAGCACCCAACAATTAAAATTGAAAGTAGAGCTATATAGATAAATTTTGTTTTCATATCGAGTTATAGTTTAGAAGCGGTTTTATCAGTGGGTAAATATTGTAATTCAAGTCGCTGATTTTTGTTTAAATATTTTTTGGCAATTTCCCGAATTTCTTCTCGAGTAATAGAATTGTAAATATCAATTTCTGTGTTGATTAAATTGGTGTTACCATACAATAGATAATCTCTAGCTAGTGTGTTGGCAATACCTTGAATACTGGAGTTCGAGTTTACAAATTGGTTCTCAAATTTGTTTTTGAGTTTTTGTAATTCTTTTTCAGAAATTAAATCTGTTTGAATTTTTACTATTTCTTCATCAATTTCTTTAAGAATAGTATCAAGAGCTGTGTTACCTAAAGGCAAAGCATAGATAATGTACAAACCGTAATCTTCTTGGCTCATATTAAAAGCTCCGATTTGTAAAGCCATTTTCTTTTGATCCACTATTTTTTTATACAATCTTGAGCTTTTTCCACTGCTTAAAACAGAAGAAATCATGTCGAGTACATACGCATCTCTTGTTTTCATAGAAGGGGTTCTATAAGCTGTTACAATAGCAGGGATTCTAATGTTAGGATCGTGATAAGTAGCCTTGCGAGTTTCGGTTATTGGTTCCTCAACAAAATGTTCTCTTTTTATGGGAGATTTTTTGGGAATAGAACCAAAGTATCTTTTGATTAAATCTTTTGCCTCCCCTTTTTTAAAATCACCGGCTACTACTAACACCGCATTATTGGGGATGTAGTATTTTTTATTGAAAGCGATAAACTCTTCCAAAGTTGCGGCATCTAAGTGATCCATTGAACCAATAGTAGCCCAACGGTAAGGATGCTTGTCAAACATATGTTTTTTTACTTGTGCGATAAAGTTTCCGTAAGGTTGGTTATCAACACGTTGCCTTTTTTCTTCTTTTACGACTTCGTTTTGGGTATCAACCCCTATTTGATTAATAATGGGTTGTAACATTCGGTCGGATTCCATCCAAAGACCAAGGGCTAAATTATTTGATGGGAACACTTCATAATAATATGTCCTGTCTTCGCTGGTATTGGCGTTGTTAACGCCACCGTTTGAGGAAACTATTTTAAACCATTCCCCACGTTTAATGTTTTTGGTTCCTTCAAATAAAAGGTGTTCAAAAAAATGGGCAAAACCCGTACGTTCCGGATTTTCATCTTTTGATCCGACGTGATACATCACAGAAGTTGTAACAACAGGTGCCGAATTATCTTGATGTAGAATAACGTGTAACCCGTTTTCCAGGTCATATTCTTCGAATACTACTTGTTGTGCCATACTGATTTGAGAGATTAGAAAGACACTTAAAAGTGTCATAAATACGTTTTTCATAATGGGTTGACTAATTAAGTTATGTTGCAAATATACTATAATCTTTAGTAGTTATTATCATAATTTTGTTACAAAAAAGTATCGAAATTGTACGAATTGTTCCTGTAAGTGAATTAAAAATAGAAGATGCTAGTGTTGATTTTAAATTTGCATCAGCCGTTACTATGTTAGGGATGCAGTTACGAAAATCTAAATTTAAACTAAGACGGATTATAAAAAAATAATAACACTTGCCTCAAAAGGGAAAGGAGAGGATAATGAAGGCTATCGAGCTGAATTTATAAGATTGGTAAAAACACTTTGATAAGCAGCACAAAATGTTATAATAAAACATTTTAAATTTATGATAAATATCATAAGTAACATAAGTAACCTTAGGTAATTTTGTCATCAAATAACTAAATATATATTTTATGAAAAATTTGTTCGTTGCTTTTTTAATCGTAGTTGGATTACAAGCATATAGTCAAGATTTAGCCCCTTATATTAAAGTTGGTGAAACCACCGAGGGTATTCAAGTCGTTTCGGCTAAAGTTGCCGAGGCACTTAAAACTAACGATTTCTCTATCATAGGAGGTTACCATCCCGAAGGAAAAAGTACTTTAAGTGTATTGGTGTTTACTAGATCAGACATTAAAAATACTGTGGTAAAAGTTGCTGATAGAGGCGCTTTAGCTGCTGCCTTTAAGATTGGTTTTGTTCGTAAAAACGGAAAAACTATTATTTCGTATACAAACCCGGAATATTTGTTACGTGCTTATTTAAGAGATGGCTATACAGCCTATAAGAGTGTTTGTCAAAAATTTGCTGCCGATTTAAAAGTGGCATTATCCGGTATAGGAGACGACTTTACGCCTTTTGGAGGAAGTGAAGATGCAAAAGTTTTAAAAAAATACCATTATAAAATTATGATGCCCTATTTTACAGATCCGATTACGCTTAATGAGTATTCATCTTTCGAAGAAGGGCTTAAAACAATTGAAGCAAACCTACAAGCACACAAAGGCAAAACAGTACAGGTGTATAAAATAGTTTATAAATCAAGAAAGGTCGCCGTTTTTGGTGTTGGATTGCAGAGCAAAGAAGATGGTGAAGCTGTCTTTTTGCCAAAAATAGGTGAAGCGCATGTTGCCGCTATGCCTTATGAATTAATTCTACAAGGGAAAAAAGTGACCATGCTTCATGGAAAATACCGAATTGCATTGTTTTGGCCGGAATTAACTATGGGAACTTTTATGAAGATTATGAGTACACCCGGTGATATAGAAGATACCCTTAAAGCAGTTTGTAAATAATAAGTGAGTTTCCCCCATGTATTAAAATGCCAAGAGAACATCGTTTTCTTGGCGTTTTTTTAGGGTATTGTCAATATCTTTTTGAGCATCATAAATACCTCTTGTTCAATGCTTTCAAATTTTTCATCGGCCAAGAAAAGTTCTTTTATTTCGCTACTAAGTTGTTTAAGTTCGTTCTTAGAATAATTAAATTTTTTACTATTTGCTAAAATTTTTTGAATACTTTGATAGTCATTATCCTTATCTAACTCTTTGTGTATTTTTTTATAAATGCTAGGGTCTATTTTTGATAAAATATACTCCTTTTCAACCTCCCCCTCAATGTGTCCGCAGTTTGCAGCATACAGTAAAACATAGGCTTTAAACTCATCTTGTGTCCAATTGGTTATAGTTGTTTTCATGGGTTTGGTCTTTATATAAATAACAGAAATTGCTTATGAGTAAAGGTACAAAAAATATAGCTAGATACACAAGTAGCCAAAGGAGAAATATTTTTTAACTTTACCCTTTCTAATTAATTGATACATAAATGACATTCAAAGAAGAAATACTACAAGGAATACCTCAAGATTTACCTCCGTTTAAAGCATTTGATCCGAGTTTAAACCACGCCCCTAAGCGAAAAGACATACTTACCAAAGCCGAAAAAAAACTAGCACTTTCTAACGCATTACGTTATTTTAATAAAAAGCACCATCCGGTTTTAGCCAAGGAATTTGCAGAGGAATTAAAAAATTACGGTAGAATTTATATGTACCGGTTTCGTCCCGATTACAGTATGTATGCCAGACCTATTGACGAATATCCGGGTAAATGTGAGCAAGCCAAAGCCATTATGTTGATGATTCAGAATAATTTAGATTATAAGGTGGCACAACA
>JANTFW010000057.1 GCA_024763245.1 Flavobacteriaceae bacterium
AAGGATAATTTGGATTCTTTAATGGCTTCCATATCTACTTTATCAAGATCCCATCCGCCTTTCTCCATAGATTCCATAAAGGCATCACCATATTTAATAATACCGGATTCTAACATCTCACGGAGTAAGTCATTTCCTTCACGTGTTCTTTCCCCTACACCGGCAAAAACAGACAATCCACCGTGTCCTTTGGCAATATTATTAATTAGTTCTTGGATTAATACGGTTTTACCTACACCGGCACCACCAAATAATCCAATTTTACCTCCTTTTGCATAAGGCTCAATAAGATCAATTACTTTAATTCCGGTATATAATACTTCTGTACTAGTTGATAAATCTTCAAATTTAGGGGCGTGACGGTGTATAGGTAAGCCCTGATCTCCTTTTTTTGGAAGTTCTTTAAGTCCGTCAATAGGACTCCCGTTTACATTGAATAAACGGCCAAAAATATCTTTACCAATGGGTATTTGAATTGGAGCTCCTGTTGCTACTACTTCACGTCCACGACTTAATCCATCAGTAGAGTCCATTGCGATACAACGAACGGTATTTTCACCGGTATGTTGTTGAACTTCTAATACTAAAACGGTGCCGTTATCGCGTGTAATTTCCAAAGAATCAAAGATTTTTGGTAAGGTAACACCGGATTCAAAAGATACATCTATTACGGGACCAATAATTTGCGCAATTTTTCCTGTCACTGTAGCCATATTGTATTTGTTTACTAATTATCGTTATTAACCTACTAATAATGCAGGCTTTTTTCAAAGTTGCAAAGATAGTTTTTTTGTTAGAATAATCCATCTGTAAATTAAAAAAAAAGCGCATCTAAAATATAGATACGCTTTTTATAAATTATTTACAGTACTTACTTAACATTCAGTACGTTATTGTTTTAAGGATTAATAGTCCAAGAGATAAAGTATTGTGAACCGATATTTCCTACACCGGGAGCACTGCGGTATTCGTTACCTCCTATATTAGATCCACCCACTTTAAATAAGGATTTAAAGCTAGGAACTTTATAGCTAATTTGTGCATCAAATACAGAATTGGCAGGAATCATAGCGTCTGCAAATGTTTGTTGCCATAAATATTCGGTATTATAACGGTAATTGACATTAAATCCTAAGTTGTCAAATAAATTATCTGTTCCAAAACTAACTTTAATTTTATGTTCCGGCGTGTTAAAACCGGCTTCATAGTCAGGATCAGTCGCCTGATTAAAATCAAACTTCGCATAGGTGTAATTAACACCCATTTTATATTTATCTACTTTAGTAGAAAGACCAATACTTGCTCCGTAGGAAGAAATATCTGCCGCAGAGTTTGTATAGACTTGGAAAGGCGTATAATCTCCATTATTTAGTGCTATTAATGCATTTGGAGTAGGTCCTCCTCCTACAGCTGTTAAATCTGTAATGTCTGTTGGATTAGAAGCAGGATCAGTAATTGTATTTACATTTCCAAAATTAGGAACAATCACAGTTTTGGTAGCAATAAATCCTTCGTATTGGTTATAATACCCACTTAAATCAACATTAAGTATGGCTACTTTACCACGATATCCTACTTCATAGGCAGTAATACGTTCAGGTTGTACATAGGCTACATCTGCTTTCTCTGGAGCACCAGCTAAAACAGAACTCAAAGTAAACGCATTATCATAGGCTCTTCTACCGGAGAGTTGTACTTCTGCACCAAGGCCACCGGCACCAAAAGTATTAACCAAAAATTGGCTGGTACCACTAATAGCTATAGGGTTACTTGTATAACGATCTAAATTGTCAGGTGCTGATCCTACAAGAATGGCAGCCCCTAAGTCAAGACCAATATATTGATCTTGTGTTGTTGGGTTTCTAAATCCAGTTTGGAATGAAGCTCTAAAGTTATGATTTTTACTTTCTCCTGCTGAATATACAAGAGCTAATCTAGGGGAAACATTTCCATCAAAATTTTGCGCTTTGTCATAACGTGCAGAACCGGTAAACTTTAATCGGTCGTCTGCAAACTTTTTAGACAATTGCATATAGGCACCATATTCACTATAGGTGATAGTCCCATCATAATCGGTAAAGATAGTACCGTCTGAGTTCAAGGAATATTTTCTATACGAACCTCCTAATTGAAGGTCAGCCCAATCATTAATCAATTCACCAAAATTGTAATTGGCATCTATATGATGCACTTTAGATCCATCAACAAACTTGGCTCCTGTTTTTAAGTCAGGGTCGTTTACAACGGTATTAAATAGCGTGTTAAATGCATCCGTTCCCGGTTGAGGTGTTACGTTTAAATCGGCATAATATCTTGCTCCGGCATGCGCCTGTGCTGAAGAAGCACCACCTAAAACCCCATTTAGGTAAGCCCCCACATAAGTACCAAACCATTCTGTTGCACCTACTTTATTCATATTTATTCCTGCAAAACGCATATCGTATGAATTTGCAGCATCTTCGGAGGTACGATAACCTCTAATAAAGAAATTTTTACCACGGAATTCAATCTTAGCTTGATTCATGATAAAGTCTTTAAGGTAGTAGCGACTACCTCCTTGATAAATAGTATTTCCTTTACCGGTTCTATAGTTAAAGATAAGTTCTTTATCATCACCCCAAGGCTTGTAGTGTAATGCCACATCTGCTTTAACACTTCCAGCTTTATAGTCAGTTAAATCGACTTCTTTATAGCCTGTTCTACTTACTTGTTCGTCAGGTACTAAAGCACTAGCACCAGAAGGAATAAGTCCTCCGGCTTCCATTTGTAAAGCTACATCGTGTATGTTGGTAGCCACTTCATCTCCATAGATATTTAAAGCATCAAAGTAAGGACCTCTATTTTCATATGGATAAATAGCAGCTGGTTCTCCGATTGGAACTGCATTGGAATCATACATATCGTAATCGGTTGCCCACCAATCTGTACCTTTTAAGAAAGAAAAGTTGGCTTTAGCAGCAAATTTATCGCTAAATTTATAAGCAGCACGAATACCTAAGTCATAAAAAGCATTGTCTCCACCTGCTTCTTGCATTGTAAGACCAGTTTTTAAATAGGAGCTGATTCCTGTATATTTAAAAGGATCTTTACTGGTCATAAATAAGATACCGTTAAAGGCATTAGCTCCATATAGTGCAGAAGAAGCTCCAGGTAATATCTCAACCGTATTTACGTCTAAATCATTCATACCCACAAGGTTTCCTAAAACAAAATTTAGGGCAGGAGAGGTGTTATCAACACCATCGACCAACTGAACGAAACGGGCGTTTGAGAAGGTTGCAAAACCTCTGGTATTTAATGATTTAAAGGTTAATGAGCTCGTGTTCAAGTCAACACCCTTAAGGTTTTCTAAACCACCATAAAAGGATGGAGAAGTCGTATTCTGAATAGCTACTGCATCAATTCTCTCGATAGTAACCGGTGATTCACGAATGCGTTCCGGAGTACGGGAAGCGGATACCACCACCTCATCTAGAGCTTCCGCAGATTCGTTAAGTGTAAAATTAACAGTTTGGTTCTTACTGGTTACTTGGGCACTTTCAGATGCATATCCAATACTGGATGCTTCGATTGAGAAAGGAGTTCCTTCATTTACGGTTAAGGTAAAATTTCCATCAAAATCTGTAGTGGTACCAAGGTTTTTACCCACTACGGCAATACTGGCTCCTGGTAAAGGTTCACCACTATTGGCGTCTGTTACTTTACCACTGATAGTAGTTTGTGCTAATAGTGCTGTGTTTACAAGCACTAAAATAACTACGAATAATAATTTCTTCATAAAGTTTAAATATTTGGTTATTTGGGGGCAAATTACAAATTTTTTTATAAATCGCTATTTTTTGTTAAAAAAAAGGGGGGAGTATCATGGTGCCATAAAATGATATTTATGGAATCTTTTAACTGCTATTTTATGATAAATTGTATTGTTTTGGTGGTTTGTTGTGTCAATAAGATATGGTGTTTTTCTTTGATTTTTAGAATATCATCTGCAGAAAAATGTCGAATACTTATCAGTTGTACTCCTTTGTTATAGGTGAGTGTAAATTGCGAAATTAACTGCTTATACAATGCATCAAATTTAGAATGAGGATCTTCGATACAAACAGAAAAGCTGATAGCAGAGTTTTGAATGAGGTTTACTTTAATTTGATATGTGGCAAACAAATCGAATAAGTAACTGATGTTTTTTTCGATAATAAAAGAGAAATCTTTAGTAGCAATAGACAGTAAGATTTGATTCTTTTTATGGGTATAACATGCCACTTTAGGTAGTAGTTCAATTCCCTTTTTGATTATGGTGCCCTTGTTGTTAGGTTGTACAAAAGAATTTACAAATAAGGGAATATTTTTGTTTTCGAGTGGTTTTATGGTTTTAGGATGTATGATGGAGGCTCCGTAAAAAGCCATTTCCAAGGCTTCTCTATAGCTTATTTGTTTTAGTACTATTTTGTCATCAAAGAAACGAGGATCTGCATTATAAACACCAGGGACATCTTTCCAAATAGTGAGACTTTCTGCCTCTAAACAATAACTTATGATAGCAGCAGAATAATCGGATCCTTCTCGTCCAAGGGTTGTGTTAGTGCTCTGATTTGATTGTGCCATAAAACCTTGAGTAATATATAGGGTGTTTTTTGTTATGGCTTTACGGCATTTGCTAGATGTATTTTCCCAATTCACTTGGGCATCTCTATAAGTGGTATCGGTTTCAATCAGCATTCTAGCATCTAACCAAATATTTTCAATACCTATTGAATGAAAATAGTGGCTTACAATCTTAGTCGATAATAATTCACCGTAAATTACAATTTGGTCATAGATGTAATCATAGGTAAAATTTGTATTGTCTTTGAAAAATTGAGTGATTGCTTCAAATATAGTGTCAATTTCTTTATATATATGGTGATTACTGTCAAAAAGACCGTCAACAATATCAAGGTGAAAGGCTTTCACAGTAGCTAAAGAAGCGTCTAAATTTGTAGATTTAGTATGATAATCTTCAATAACTTGTTCAAGTGCGTTGGTCATTTTTCCCATAGCAGAAATAACCATAACCAATTGTTCTGAACCTTCAGATTTTAGTATCTTTGTGAGATTCATAACACTATTAGCATCTTTTACAGAGGCTCCACCAAATTTAAAAACTTTCACGGTTTATGAAAAATTAAAATGCAAATTTACAGTTTATTTATATAAATATCATTAGTTATTATGGGACATCGATTAAAAACCTTGGGTGAATTTATTATAGAACATCAAAGTCAGTTTAGATTTTCTGAAGGTGAGTTATCACGTTTATTAAACTCTATTAAACTAGCTGCAAAGTTGGTTAACCACGAAGTGAATAAAGCAGGTTTAGTGGATATATTGGGCGCATCAGGTGTAACCAATATACAAGGGGAAACCCAGCAAAAATTAGATATCTTCGCCAACGATGTTTTTATGAAAATTCTAAAAAAACGCGATATTGTTTGTGGTGTTGCCAGCGAAGAAGAAGATGATTTTGTGATAATTAGTGATAAAGATGGGGGACATGATAATAAATATGTGATTTTAACCGACCCATTAGACGGCTCTTCAAATATTGATGTCAATGTTTCTGTCGGTACCATTTTTTCTATCTATAGAAGGGTGTCTCCTGTTGGTTCTCCGGTAACTAGCGACGATTTTCTACAAAAAGGTATTGAGCAGGTAGCAGCAGGTTATGTAATTTATGGAACCTCTACCATGTTAGTCTATACCACGGGGCATGGGGTTAATGGTTTTACCTTAAATCCGGCTTTAGGAACTTGGTATTTATCACATCCGAATATGACATTTCCAAAAGGAGGAAAAATCTATTCTATTAACGAAGGAAATTATGTTCATTTTCCTCAAGGAGTTAAAGATTATCTAAAATATTGTCAAGAAGAAGAAGGTAATCGTCCTTATACATCCCGGTATATTGGTTCTTTGGTTTCCGATTTTCATCGGAATATGATTAAGGGCGGTATATATATTTATCCGACAAGTTCTAAGGTACCACAGGGAAAATTACGTTTGTTATACGAGTGTAATCCGATGTCTTTTTTAGCAGAACAAGCCGGTGGTAAAGCATCGGATGGATACCGACGAATTTTAGAGATTGAGCCTAAGGAATTACACCAACGTATTCCTTTTTTTGTGGGGAGTAGAGAAATGGTAGAAAAGGCAGAAGAGTATATGGCAAAATATCCGGATGATGCTGTTTATTAAATAGCAATCATAGTCTTTGTTTTGTAGCTTCGGTTTGTAACAAGTTCAGTTTAATACCTACTAAAAATCCCTTCCAAAGAATTTGAAAGGGATTTTTTAAAATCAGTAACTAGGATTTAAATACTTGCTTTAAGATATTCTCTATTTAATCGAGCAATATTATTTAATGAAATTCCTTTAGGACATTCTACCTCACAAGCACCGGTGTTGGTACAATTCCCAAAACCTTCTTTATCCATTTGTTTGATCATATTTGTTACACGATCAGCGGCTTCAACACGGCCTTGTGGCAATAAGGCATATTGTGATACTTTTGCAGACATAAATAACATGGCAGAAGCATTTTTACAACTGGCTACACAAGCTCCACATCCAATGCAAGTAGCGGCATCCATAGATTCGTCTGCGGCAGCTTTAGCAATTGGGATGGCATTGGCATCCTGTGTGTTTCCGGAGGTGTTTACCGAAATAAATCCACCCGCTTGTTGTATTCTATCCAAGGCAGAGCGGTCTACCACTAAATCCTTAATAATAGGGAAAGCTTTTGAACGGAAAGGTTCTATAAAAATAGTATCACCATCTTTAAAAGTACGCATGTGCAATTGACAAGTTGTTATTAATCGATCCGGGCCATGTGCTTCTCCATTAATGTGCAAAGAACACATACCACAAATTCCTTCACGACAATCGTGATCAAAGGCAACCGGTTCTTCTCCTTTTGCAACCAGGTCTTCGTTTAGTACATCTAGCATTTCAAGAAAAGACATATGTTCTGATATGTCGTTTACCTTGTATTCTACTATTTGACCTTTATCTTTAGGCGATTTTTGACGCCATATTTTAAGTGTAAGATTCATAATTTGCCTATTATTTATAACTTCTTGTTTTAACTTCTATATCTTTAAATTCCAATTGCTCTTTATGTAATTTAGCTTCACTGGGTTTTCCGGTATATTCCCAGGCTGCAACATAACTGTAATTTTCATCGTCACGCAAAGCTTCTCCTTCATCGGTTTGGTAATCTTCACGGAAATGTCCACCGCAAGACTCATTTCTATTCAATGCATCTTTTGCAAATAGCTCTCCTAACTCTAGGAAATCGGCTACACGTCCGGCTTTTTCTAACTCTTGATTAAATTCATTTACACTACCGGGGACTTTAACATTTTTCCAAAAATCTTCACGTATTTCTTGAATTTCTTTTATAGCTTCCTCAAGTCCTTGTACGTTTCTAGCCATACCTACTTTTTCCCACATCACTTTTCCTAATTTTTTATGGAAATAATCTACAGAATGGGTTCCTTTATTATTGATAAAGAAATCGATACGTTCTTTAACAGCTTTTTCGGCTTCATCAAACTCAGGAGTATCAGTAGGAATTGCACCGGTACGAATTTCGTTAGCTAGATAATCGCCAATAGTATATGGTAACACAAAGTAACCGTCCGCTAGACCTTGCATTAATGCAGATGCCCCAAGACGATTAGCACCGTGGTCAGAGAAATTGGCTTCTCCAATGGCATACAAACCGGGAACAGTCGTCATTAAATTATAATCTACCCAAATACCACCCATAGTGTAATGGGTTGCCGGATAAATCATCATAGGTGTTTTGTAGGGATTTTCATCTACAATCTTTTCATACATTTGGAAAAGGTTTCCGTATTTGGCTTCAATAATAGCTTCGCCTAACTCACGTACTTTTTCTTCACTTGGATTGTGAATACCTTGAATATGAGCTTGTTCTTTACCATATCTTTCAATGGCAGAGGCAAAGTCTAAGTAGACCGCTTCACCGGTTTTATTAACACCATAACCGGCATCGCAGCGCTCTTTAGCCGCTCTAGAAGCTACATCTCGTGGTACTAGGTTACCAAAAGCAGGATATCTTCTTTCTAAATAGTAATCACGATTTTCTTCAGCTATCTCTGTGGGTCTTAATTTACCCTCCTGAATAGCTTTGGCATCTTCTATGTTTTTGGGAACCCAAATACGACCGTCATTACGTAATGATTCAGACATCAAAGTCAATTTAGATTGGTAATCACCACTTCTAGGAATACAAGTTGGATGTATTTGTGTAAAGCAAGGGTTTGCAAAATACGCTCCTTTTTTATGGACTTTCCACGCAGCTGTTGCATTAGAACCCATGGCATTGGTAGAAAGAAAATAAACATTTCCATAACCACCGGATGCGATAACTACGGCATGAGCCGAGTGTCTGGAAATTTCACCTGTAATAAGATTACGAGCAATAATACCGCGTGCTTTACCGTCAATAATAACAACATCAAGCATTTCATGCCGGTTGTACATAGTGATTTTACCTTTGGCTATTTGACGATTCATAGCCGAATAAGCGCCTAATAGAAGCTGTTGTCCTGTTTGCCCTTTGGCATAAAAAGTTCTGGAAACCAGCACCCCACCAAAAGAACGATTGTCTAATAAGCCACCATAGTCACGGGCAAAAGGAACCCCTTGCGCCACACATTGGTCAATGATGTTTCCGGAAACTTCGGCAAGTCGATAGACATTACCTTCACGTGATCGGTAGTCACCGCCTTTAACGGTATCGTAAAATAAACGATAATCGGAATCACCGTCACCCATATAATTCTTTGAGGCGTTGATACCTCCTTGTGCTGCAATAGAGTGCGCCCTACGTGGTGAATCTTGGTAAGCAAAGGCTTTTACATTGTAGCCAAGTTCGGCTAAAGTAGCCGCTGCTGAACCACCGGCAAGTCCGGTACCTATAACGATAATATCAATATTACGTTTATTAGCCGGGTTTACCAGATTAATGTTGTTTTTATGATTTGTCCATTTGTCCTTTATAGGGCCTTGTGGAACTTTAGATTGTAATGTTGTCATAATCAAATAGAATTAAGCAAAGTGAAACCAAACGGCTATTGAAATAAACCCAAGAGCCACTACTAAACTATAAATAGTCCCAAGTGTTTTTATACATTTTTGGTATTTTTCTTGACGAATACCTGTAGTGGTAAGCGAAGATTGAAAACCGTGCATAAGGTGTAAGCCTAGAAAAATAAATGCTAAAACATAAATTCCTGCATAGATAGGATTTTTAAACAAACCGACCACTAACTCATAATGATTTTCAACATGCGTTGTTTTAATTGGAATAAAATAGTTGATGATGTGTAATGCTAAAAAAGCAAAAATCATTAGTCCGGTAATAATCATATTACGAGACATCCATGTGGAGTTAGCTCCAACATTGTTTTTGGTATACTTAATCGGCCTAGAACTATTATTTTTTAATTCTAAAATAATACCGGTGATAATATGGGCTATAAATCCAAGAGCTAACAAAGGTTGCATAACTTGAATAACAGGATTTGTACCCATAAATTCTGCTGTAGCATTAAAACTGTCTGCTCCAAAAAATAACGTTAGGTTAGCGATTAAATGAACCAACAGAAAAAAGACTAAAAATAAACCGGTTAAAGCCATAAAGAACTTCCTACCGACTGACGAAGAGAAATATCCACTCATTTTTTGATGAATTTTTTAAAATATTGCACAAAGGTAAGCTTTTGTTAAATTCTATTTTGATTTTCCTTTATGTTTTAGCTAATTTATATCCATTCTAAATAATTTAGTATTAAAAAGAACTTGATATTTTATGATAATTATCATATTAAAGCCTTCACACACTAAATACCTTTGTGAGGTTAAATTTAAAATAAAGCCTTATGGCATTAAAAAAAGGACTTTTCAAGACATCGGTAGCCCGAAAAAATATGATGGCAATTACCGGACTTTTTATCATTTTTTTCTTAGTAATTCACCTTGCAGGAAATCTTATCCTTGTTTTGCCGGATTCTTTTTTCCCGATAGAATTCTGGGGAAATGTAGCTAATCAACACGATATGTACAATGCCTATTCGCATTTTTTGGTACATTTTTGGTTAATAACTCTTGTGGCTTGGGTATTATATATAGCTATTATTTTACATGTAATAGATGCAATTCTAATAACGCTCAACAACAGAAAGGCAAAAGGCGATTCGTACGCTGTTACAGATAATTCAACCAGTACTTGGTATTCCAGAAATATGGGAATTTTAGGAACTGTAATTGGTGTTTTTTTAGTGATTCATATGGCGCAATTTTGGTTGCAGTATAAAGTGTTAAAGATTGAACATGATCTTTATAATCTTGTGCTTGCCACAATGAAACAGTGGTGGTTTGTAGTGATTTATGAACTGGGAATTATCGCTTTAGGTTTTCATATCGTTCACGGGATAGAAAGTGCGCACCGTTCTTTGGGAATTTATCCTAAAAAAGTAATGCGTGTCATTAAGTATATAGCCTTAATTTTTGGACTAGTAATGGCCGTGTTATATGCAATTATCCCTATCATTCTTTACTTTAAATAATATAGTATTATGGCTCTTAACGCAAAAATTCCAGAAGGACTTTTAAAAGATAAATGGCAAAATTACCTCGACAAGACAAATATTGTTAATCCTGCCAATCGTAAAAAATTAGACGTTATTGTTGTAGGTGGTGGATTGTCTGGAGGGGGTGCAGCCGCATCATTAGCCGAACTTGGTTATAATGTAAAAGTTTTCTTTTTTCAAGATTCTGCCAGACGTTCGCATTCGGTAGCTGCACAGGGCGGTGTAAATGCCGCTAAGAATTACCAAAATGATGGGGATACCATTTATAGAATGTTTTATGATACGGTTAAAGGAGGTGATTATCGCTCTCGAGAGGCCAATGTGTATAGAATGGCACAATGCTCTGTTGATTTAATTGATCATATGACCGCACAGGGTGTTCCTTTTGGTAGAGAATATGGAGGCTATTTAAGTAACCGATCTTTTGGTGGAGTACTGGTTTCACGTACTTTTTATGCACGGGGTCAAACCGGACAACAATTACTTTTAGCTACGTATCAAGCGATGATGAAACAAGTTAAAAGAGGAACTTTAACTCAATTTAGTCGTCATGAAATTTTAGATTTAGTAGTAATCGATGGCAAAGCTCGTGGTGTAATCGTACGTAATTTAGTAACCGGAGAAATAGAACGTCATGCTGCCCATGCAGTAGTTTTAGGTACTGGTGGTTTTGGTAAGATTTTTTACCTTTCTACCCTAGCAATGAACTCTAATGGTTCCGCAACTTGGCGGGCTCATAAAAAAGGAGCTTATTTTGCTAATCCATCTTGGACACAGATTCATCCAACGGCATTACCACAAGCAGGAGAACATCAATCTAAATTGACGCTAATGTCAGAATCCTTGCGTAATGACGGTCGTATTTGGGTTCCTAAAAAGAAAGATGACACCCGAAAACCCGGTGATATTCCCGATGAAGATAGAGATTATTATCTGGAGCGCCGTTATCCTGCTTTTGGTAACTTGGTACCACGTGATGTGGCTTCAAGAGCTGCCAAGGAACGAATGGATGCCGGTCACGGAGTAGGTCCTTTAAAAAATGCAGTATATCTCGATTTTAAAACAGCTATAGAGAAATTAGGTATTGATACGATTAAAGAACGTTATGGTAATTTGTTTACCATGTATAAAAAAATTACCGGTATAGATGCTTACAAAGAACCTATGAAAATATCACCTGCAGCGCATTTCTCAATGGGTGGTCTCTGGGTAGATTATGAATTAGGAACCACCATCCCTGGTTTGTATGCCGTAGGAGAAGCTAATTTTGCAGATCACGGAGCCAATAGGTTAGGAGCTAACTCCTTGCTGCAAGCTTCAGTAGATGGTAACTTTATTTTACCCAAAACAATTTCTAACTATTTATCCAACGAAATCAGAACAGGGAAAATAGCTACCGATACTCCTGAATTTGATGCAGCTGAAAAGGCTGTAAAAGAACAGTTACAAAAAATTCTTGCTATTAAAGGCACTATGCCGGTTGATAAAATACACCGACGTTTGGGTAAGATCATGTTTAAAGAAGTTGCGATGTCTCGTAACGAAAAAGGCTTGCGATGGGCTATTGATGAAATCAGGAAGTTACGAGAGGAATTTTGGAATAATGTTGCGGTACCTGGAGATGATAAAGGGATGAATTCAGAGCTTGAAAAAGCAGGACGCTTAGCGGACTACCTAGAGATTGCAGAGTTAATGGCAGTAGATGCCTTGAATAGAAATGAAAGTTGCGGTGCCCATTTCCGCGAAGAATACCAGACAGAAGATGGAGAGGCCGTAAGGGATGATAAAAATTATATGTATTCTGCGGCTTGGGAATGGCAAGGAGATAAAGGATGGAAGTTACATAAAGAACCTTTAGAGTTTAAAGAAATAGAGGTTAAAACAAGAAGTTATAAATAGGATACTAAAAACGCTAAAGAGATGAAATTTACATTAAAAATATGGCGACAAGAAAATGCCAAATCTAAAGGAAAACTAGTAACCTATAACGTATCCGACATTAGCGCTGATATGTCCTTTCTGGAAATGTTAGATGTGCTAAATGAGTCTTTAGCCGTTAAAGGGGAACGCACTGTAGAATTTGATCATGACTGTCGTGAGGGTATTTGTGGTCAGTGTTCTCTGGTTATCAATGGACAAGCGCATGGACACGAATCGCATTACACTACTTGTCAAACACATATGCGTTCATTTAAAGACGGTGATACTTTATTTATTGAACCTTTTAGAGCTAAAGCATTTCCGGTAATTCGAGATTTAAAAGTAGATCGTTCTGCCATGGATCGTATTATACAAGCAGGAGGTTATATTTCTTCATTTACAGGAATGGCACCGGAAGCTAATTCCATACCCATTCATCACGAGATAGCAGAGAGCGCTTTTGACAGTGCTGCTTGTATAGGATGTGGCGCCTGTGTAGCAACCTGTAAAAACTCCTCAGCAGCTTTATTTGTTTCGGCCAAAGTAGCGCATCTTGCTAAGTTACCACAAGGTAAAGTAGAGCGATTAGAACGTGTAATGTGGATGGTTAATCAACATGATGAAGAAGGTTTTGGTAGTTGTACACATACCGGTGCTTGCGCTATGGTCTGTCCACAGGAAGTGCAACTTCTAGATATAGCTAGAATGAATTTTGAGTATAACCGAGCGCTTTGTCTATCGGATAGTTAAACATGAAAAAGTAGCTTAAAACCTGAGTTCGACCTAAGCTTTGCTCACAGTTTCAGATAATTAGCTCATAGGCAATCCAAATTTATGAGAACTATCTGGATAATTTGAGTGAATT
>JANTFW010000058.1 GCA_024763245.1 Flavobacteriaceae bacterium
GCAACATCAAAACCCGTATGTACTTTAATAGCTTCTAGAATAGGAACTCTAGCATAAGGTGCTTTAAAACTCACCTGATGATCTCCTATTTGCAATTCTGTTGTACCGTTAGAATCCAAAGCCACTTTTTCCAACAATTTCTCGGTCATTGTCATCATCCACTGGTAGTCTTTATAAGCAACATAGAGTTCAACCATCGTAAATTCAGGATTATGGGTTCTATCCATTCCTTCATTTCGAAAGGCTTTCGCAAATTCATATACCGCCTCAAAGCCACCGACGATGAGCCTTTTTAAATACAGTTCATTAGCAATACGAAGGTATAAAGGCATATCCAATGTATTATGATGCGTAATAAACGGTCTAGCGGCAGCACCTCCGGGGATGGGTTGTAAAACAGGTGTTTCAACCTCTAAATAACCTTGTTGGTTAAAAAATTCACGAATAGAATTAGTAATTTTAGTCCGTTTAATAAAAGTTTCCTTAACCTGATCATTTACAATTAAATCGACATAGCGTTGTCGGTAGCGCAACTCAGGATCACTAAAGGCATCGTGAACATTTCCTTCGGCATCCGTCTTAACAACCGGTAAAGGTCTTAGGGCTTTTGACAATAGGGTAAATACTTTTGCTCTAATAGAAATTTCACCAACTTTTGTTTTGAAAACCGTTCCTTTTATCCCAATAATATCGCCCATATCCAATAATTTTTTGAATACGGTATTGTACATGGTCTTGTCTTCATCAGGACAAATCTCTTCACGATTAAAATAAATCTGCATTCTTCCCGATGCATCTTTAAGTTCTGCAAAAGAGGCCTTACCCATTATTCGCCGGCTCATGATTCTTCCGGTAATACTTACTTCTTTTCCCTCAAAAGAATCGAAATTATGAAGAATCTCTTGAATACTGGCAGTAGTAATATATTCCTCTGCAGGATAGGGATTAATTCCTAACTCGCGTAATTGTTTTAGGGATGCTCTACGGATACGTTCCAATTCTGATAGTTGACTCAATGTACTCGGTTTTATATTTTAAATCTGCAAATATACAATCTATCTTGTAAAAAAGACCTACTCCTATCTCGAATCCTAAAAACCAACTAGCCTAGTTTGCTACCAACCCGGTGTAAAGTTAAGTCCAAAAACACCTCGACTATTTCCATCCAACTGTAATGGGAATGCGTAATAAGGTTCTAAAATTAATTGTCCAAAGAGATTTATTCTTGCAGAAATTCCTGTACTAGTTATTATTTTAGAATCTTGAAAACTACGTTCTGTTACCCCATAAGCCTCACTTTTTCCCCAAACCACACCGGCATCAAAAAACAAATTCAAATCAGAAAACAGGAAACCGGATTTAATGGCTGCCAAACGTTCCGGACCGGTAAAAGGCAAGCGAACTTCAAAATTGCTTACCAGCATTTTGTTCCCTAATAAATCTTCTTGTTGCAAGGAGCCATTTCCCAGCGAATTGCTTCTGTCAAAAGCCTTATAAGTATAGCCTCTAATTAAGGTTTCATAGCCTAAATACAAAGGAGGCATTAATGAATTATCGGCATCTTTACCCAATCGAGAGTAGACAAAACCTTTCATCGCAAAGGTAACCGGCTTGGTATAAAAATATTTACGAATATCGGCAAGTAGCGCTGTCATAGTAATACCTCCAAAATTTTGTTGTACCTCAAAACGGTATCTATACCCATTCATAGGTGCGGTTAACCCAAAGCTAGAATCATCTCCTACATAAGCAACACTTACTTCTTCCATAGCAAATGGATCTCCGGCATATAGATTCCTATCACGTGTTTGTCCATAAAAATTTCCAAAACCATCGTAATAATTACTATATTTATCTAATCTAAAACTATAATAATTAAAGGAAGCACCAGCTTCAATACGTGTCGCTTTTGAAAACGGATAATAGGTAAAAGCTGAAGCTTGTTCTTTAAAAATTCTATACAGATAAAGCGTCTCTACAATAGCCGAATACCCATTTGGGTCTGTTCCATTATAATCAATTGTTTGTGTACCAAATCTATAGGGTACGTGTGATAAACTTCCTCCCCAAGCATATCTTGATTTTCTATTTAAATAGGCTGCTTGTGCACCAAAATCTTGAAGTTCTCCATTAAGAACAGCTCCTACATACAATTGGTTATCACTTAATATATCACCAAATAATAAGTTAATTCCACCCGCCATACCGGTTCCATATCTTCCGGTTGACACTCCAATTCCACCATTATTGATATAATCGAGTTTAAATTTTGGGGTGTAAATCTCTTGCCGTAATTTTGATAGGTCTGTTAAAATGTCTTCATTATTCAGGTTAATATCTACAAAACTTTTATGTAGTACAAGAGAAGGCAACTTGGCCGCTTCTTTATTTTCATCGTCTTTGGCTACTTCTTTTTCTTTTAATTTATCAAGATTAATAGTATAAATATTATATTTTGAATCGAAGTAGTGACTGTATAGTAATTCGTTTTTATTTCTTGAAATACTAATAGCAGGTGCATATTTAGTAATACCACTAATTCCGGTAAAGAAATGCGTTAATTGGTATACTTTGTCTAGATCTATATCATAGGTATACAAATCTCTAAAACCTTCTCTATCTGATAAAAAATAAATATGTTTTCCATCCGGACTAAAAGTCGGATTTAAATTGTTAGAATGCGTAAAAATGATAGGAGTAAAGGTTTGTTTGGTCTTAACATCAAGAATGGAAAAAGTCAAATTTCGATTCGGTCGATTACTCTTAAAATTGATATGGTCGGTAGCAAAGACAATTTTGCTGGCATCGGGTGACCATTTAGGTTGCATTTGTGCATAATAATCGTTCGTTAATTGGGTTACTTTTTTAGTAGAAATATCAATGGTAAACAAATCACTCTGGCCCTCTACTAAACCTGAAAACAAAATTAGATCTCCTTTTGGTGACCAATCTATATTGTTAAAAGAAGGGATATTAGGTATAAAAAATTCATCGGTTACCCTATTCTTTTCAATGTCGGCAATCGCTAATTTGTTTTTTCCTTTACTGTAAATAATAAATGCATATTTTTTACTGTCGGGTGACCAAGTTCCGGATGACTCAAAAGCATCTAAAGCATCGAGATGACTGTTTCTGGTTCGCGTAGATAATTTTTTGATAATTTTACCGGTATGTGCATCACCCAGAAATAAATCAAGAGAAAAAATATTTTTTTCGGACAAGAAAATAAAATATTTACCATCAGGACTTACAGCAGGTGAAATATTTAATCGGCCTCCATTTTTTGAATCTATCAATTTTTTTCCAATAGGTTTGAGGTCTCTGGAATCTAACCATTTTTTGTAATAATTTTCTGTAGTTGTTTTCCATCTTACAGAAAATGAATCAGTGGGCATGCTTAAAGCATTTTTAAAAGCTTCCTTTACTCCCACTTTAGCAGTCTCCTCATAAAGTGGATAGATCTGATCATCTCCAAAACTACCACCTACAAAAGCCCAAAAAGCTTGTCCAAAGCGATAGGGAAAATAGCGTGATTTATACAGTGTCTTAATCGTAGGAAAATAATCATTGGCTACAGCATCACGCATCCACATGGCTGTATGCGGGTCTATACTTCCTATAGACAAGTATTCGGCCATACCCTCGGTCATCCACAGGGGTATATTTCCCATGTTTTTAAAAGACAGTGAATCTGAAGCTTTAATCATATTGTATTGATGTGCATGCACCAATTCGTGACCCAATACATGATCTGTCTGTCCATAAGAAGGTGTTAAAGGAAGGGTTACTCTATTTTTTAATCCTTCCGTAACGCCACCGGTAGTGGTCCCGATTAATCCTCCAACTACTGAGGTTTGTTGAAAATCGCCATGGTTATTATACAATATGATGGGTACTTTATAATCAAAAGTATCTCTAAACACAACCTGATGCCGCTTGCGCCATTTTTCGGCATCTTTTACCAAAGCTATAACCATGGAATCCTTGTGTAGATAGTGGTATAAATCAAAGGTCTTAGACTTAACCACCTTAAAATCAAATTTTTTGTATTTTACTTTGTTTTGCCCAAAATATTGTGCATTACTATTTTGAAAAAAGAAAAATAGGACTATTAAGGATGTTAATTTTACAATTCGTTTCATATTTTTCAGATTAATTAAGTATTTTTTGTCGGATAACATGCTGCCAAATTACAATTTTATACGCAATATACTAAGTGGCAGGCTTATAAATTATGATAAAAAAATATGCATTCGTTGCTTAAAAAAATCATAAAAAAAGGGAAATTCATTTTTTTGTACCGGTAAAACCGCTTTATGTTGGGTGTTTTTTGTAAATTTGCCTCGTGTCGAAAGATACTTAACAAGTATCTAGGTTTTATACCAATGAAAAGCTTCTCGCCTTTGGGCGGATGCTTTTTTTTTAATTAGACTAATTTCTTTACCTTGCCCTTTCTATAACCATTTAACTCAAAAGTTTGAAAAAATATACACCGGTACTGATATTTTTACTTCGATTTTTTGCTAGTTATCTCATTCTGACTTTGAGTTATCAATGGTATTTAAACAAAACCCAACAAAAGGGATATCCATTAAGTTGCGACCCTATTACAAAATTGGTTGCAGACCAAACCGTTGCTGGTGCTAACAGCCTTGGCTATCATTTTGATAGTGAACAGCATCCCGATGAGTTATCTATTAAACTTTTTACGGATAACAAGTACACCGCACGTATTGTAGAGGGCTGCAATTCTATTAGTATTATCATCTTATTTTGGGCATTTATACTTGCTTTTAAAGGCAGTTGGTCGAGCACCTTACTCTATGGGATCATAGGTAGTATGGCTATTTATGTCATAAACATAGCGCGTATTATTATCTTGACAAAGCTCTTAGACGCTTTTCCTGGTCGGTCTGATTTTTGGCATCAAATTGTGTTTCCTGCCATTATTTATGGTTTTACCTTTATACTTTGGATTATTTGGGTACGGTATTTCGCTCTAACAAAAAACAGTCCAAATGCTTAAACAACTATTAAAAATAGCAATTGTTATACTACTGGTTGTATTATTAGTTAGCGTTAGGTATTTTGAAGATCTATTTTATGACCCTTTGATTTTATTTTTTAAGGAAGATTATTTACACAACCAACTACCCGAGATAAATCTTAGTTTACTTTTTGTTAACTACGGTTTACGTTATTTTATCAATAGTTTTATTTCTCTTATACTCATTTGGGTTATCTATCACAACAAGAGTTATATGCGTTTTAGTGGATATTTTTATCTAATTTCTTTTGTTTTACTACTTAGTTTGCTCTATTTCCTATTACAAATAAATCAACCGGCTTACTTTACCATTCTCTTCTATGTGCGTCGGTTTATTATTCAACCCGTTTTTATCTTGTTATTACTCCCTGCCTTTTATTACCAGCAATCACAAGAGTATAATATCTAGATATTACATACACTTTTATCCAAGTTTTGTAAATTTAGTTCCATTTAACAATTTTTTATTTTAGTTTTTTGTAATTTTTGTTACATTTGCCACTATATATAAACTTTATTAAAGAACTGAAATTATGAAAAAACTATTATTACTAGCAGCATTCGGGTTATTTTTCGTCCATTTTTCAAATGCACAAAGTACCAGCTCGGATAAAGCGGCTGTTACAGTTGTAAAAAAAGATGATGCAAAACCTGCCTGCAAAGGTGCTGATAAAGCGTCTTGCAAAGACAAAGCGGAATGTAAAGACAAAGCCTCTTGTAAAGGCAAAAAAAAATCTTGTAAAGGGAAAGCGGAATGCAAAGACAAAGCGGAATGTAAAGGCAAAAAAGAATCTTGTAAAGGGAGTAGTGCTTCAGCCGAAGGAAAAAGCACTTGTGCCAATAAAAAACCCAGTTGTTCCGAGAAAAAATCGAGCTGTAAAGGCAAGTCTTAATTAAATAATTTTTGGTTATCAAAAAGCGGGTTTAAAAATATTTTTAGACCTGCTTTTTATATATGAGTTAGTATTAATTTGGAAAAGCAATCCAAAACAACTCATCTACAAATAATTTCCTTTAACAATTATTTTACAAACTTTATACCACAAAAAAATACGAGTAAGTTTTCACCTACTCGTACCTGTATATTTTGACAATTAAACCTTACAAGCCTAGCACCTCACTACCTTGTTCAAAAACAACATCAACCGGTATTTTAGCAGCTGACAAACGGTCTAGGTCCTTTTGTAATTCAGGTTTGATAAGTCCTTTTTCCTTAACTAGTTGTACTACACCTTCATAATCGCCATTTCCTTGTAAGGTTAGTATCATATTGGATAACTCCTTCATCGCTTGTCCCAACTTATCGTAATTTACCGTATAGGTTCCATCTTCGTTTCGAGTAACAGCACCTTTCTCTTTAAAGAAATTAAAACGAATCATATTGGCAGTACCGTGCGCATCTCCACTTCCAAAGCGAACAGATCTAAAAATACTCGCCATAAAAGTGGTCATATATTCTTTCATATCGTCATTTAGCTCTCCTTTTTTACGTAATTCTTGCACCAAATACAAGCCTAAAATATCCGCTTTCCCTTCTTCTAAGGCAGAGGCGTACTCTTTTAGGGCTTCTCGAACTGTTCCTTTTCCGTTGATGGTATTTTTAATACCCAATCCATGAGCTACTTCGTGAAACATGGTATTAGCAAAAAAGGCATCAAAAGTGATATACTGGCGTTGTAATGGATCAATTAATACATCGGAAATGGGAAGTAATATTTTATCAAACTTAGCCTGCATGGCATTCTTAAGTTGTAAGCGTCTGGATCCCATCTTAAGTTGTACTTCTTCATCGTTGGGCAAGTTAATAGCAATGGTTTTACCACCGGCATTACAATCACCGGCATAGTAAATCACATCATAGGCATTGAGTTCAGAATCCGTTCCCGGAGATTCTTGTTTATAGGCTTCGTCAACGGGTAATCCTTTTTGTAATTCGGGTAAGAAAGCTGCATATTTAGCCAGTTTTTTACTCCAAGACATATCCTTTACCAATACATAACCTTCGTAAGTAGCCTTGTACCCAAATAATTTATCTTCGTAGGTTTCGATGGGACCGATAACCATATCTAAATGATTGGTTTTCATTTTCATCCAAGCAAAATCACTAGGTTGATAGTTATCATCCAACAAAGCTTGGGCGCGCATTTCTAGATATTTTTTAAAGTCCGTGTTTTTGGCATAATTAGCAGCCTCTAATAAAAAGGAAGCCGCTTGTGTTAACTCGGCCTTAAACTGTTCATTAAATGGGATTGACACCAATTGACCTTTATCGTCTCTACGCAAAAACGTATAAAGACTCTCTTTATCATCTAATGTTGATTTTTCAAACTCTTCTTTTGTCATATCTTTTGGATAATAATTGGCCCCCAAAGGTTTTTCACCTACCCCTTTTACAAAAGGTTTATTATCGGCTAAACGATCCCAAGGACCGTAGTTTATTTCGACAAATTTTTTGGTATTTTCATCCGTAATTTGGGATAGTAACTCGTTCTTATCACCATAGGCTTGATACCAAAATAATCCATTCATTATATCGGCAGCTTGAATTAGAAGTGGTATCATTTTCTTTTCTTCCTCCGATAATTTGGTTAAATCTGTGGTGAGCTTAACCGCAACATATTCGTTAATTTTATCTTTCATAGTTGTTGGCACTATTTGATCTGTTGTTTGTTTGATAGGCGTTCGGACTTTATTGGTGTCTTTACACCCGACAAAAAGGCCTAAAGCAACTAGCAATACTAATACTTTTTTCATGATGATTGTCTATTATGATTTAAAAAACAAAGGTAGTAAAAAAGAAAAAGAACCTGCCGACATTACACTAAACTACATTGGAGTAATTCTAATCTGTAAATGAATCATATTTATAGAAATAAAAGCCTTTTGCAGTAGTCTTATCTTATGCAAATTTAGTATCAGGAAATATACGGTATAAAAATCTAGGAAATTGATGTAAAAGGAGAACGGCTCAACTAATAACCTGTGTTTGTTTTACTACTTTTTTTGGATGGCAATAATTTTTGTAATAAATCGGTTCTATTAAAGCGCAATAAAGTTTTACGAATCCATTCTTGGTGATCTTTTTTATACCAAAAGAAAAATTGATGCTGTTCCCTACGCTCTTTTTTGGTTCGTGGGGTATATATTTTCTTTAAAGTATACGGATGATAGCCGCTGTAATAAATAACCGTAGCTACTGTCATAGGTGTGGGTGTAAATCCTTGTACTTGCTCTAACTGAAAACCCATTTCTTTAGTCTCGCAAGCTAAATTAGCCATATCTTCTAATTCGCTTGCCGGATGACTTGAAATGAAATAAGGAATTAGCTGTAAATTTAAACGCATTTTTTTATTTAGCGTATCAAATTGTTTTTTAAACTGATGAAAATACTTAAACGACGGTTTACGCATAAGCTTTAGTACCCGATCTGAGGTGTGTTCCGGAGCTACTTTTAAACGACCGGATACGTGTTTGGTTAAGACTTCTTTTGTATAAGCTTGTAAATCTTTAGGATCTGCTTTTTTATTAAACTCAGGTACTAATAAATCATAGCGAATACCACTACCAATAAATGATTTTTTTACTTTCGGATGCTTGTCAACGGCTTGATACAAATCGGTCAAAGGTTTATGTGAGGTGTCTAAATTATAACAGACCACCGGCGAAATACAAGAAGGAGCCACACATCGGTCACAGATGGATTGTATTTTACCCTTCATCTTATACATATTCGCTGAAGGCCCGCCAATATCGGACAAATAACCTTTAAAATCGGGCATTTTAGTGACGGCATCTACCTCACGCAGCACAGAGGCTTTACTTCGACTGGCAATAAATTTTCCCTGATGCGCCGATATGGTGCAAAAACTACATCCTCCAAAACAACCTCTGTGGATATTTATAGAAAATTTTATCATCTCATATGCCGGAATAGCCCCTCTTTTTTGATATTTAGGATGAGGTAAGCGTGTAAAAGGTAAATCAAACGAAGCATCTATTTCGGCTTCGGTCATAGTTGAAAAGGGTGGATTAATAAGCAAAGTCGAATCGCTAACATCTTGAAGAATCCGCCTACCGAATACTTTGTTAGACTCTTGCTCTACAATTTTAAAATTAGAGGCAAAAGCCTTCTTATCTTTTAAACAGGATTCGTGACTGTGGATCCGGATATCTTCCCAGTTTTTGTTTTTGGGTATTTTGGAATCTTTATCCAATAAAAGCGCTGTTTGCCGAATTGTTTTTAACGAATGAAACGGAACACCTCGTTGTAAAAGGGTCACTAATTCACGTAAAGGCTGCTCTCCCATTCCATAGATTAATAAATCTGCTTTTGACTCAACTAGCACACTTGGTTTAAGCCGATCACTCCAATAATCATAATGCGTAACTCTTCGCAGCGACGCCTCAATACCTCCAATTACCACCGGTACATCGGGAAACTTTTCCTTTAAAATTTTACTGTAAACAATACTGGCATAATCAGGTCTAAAGCCTTTATCACCATTAGGCGTATAGGCATCTTTATCGCGTTGTCTTTTATTAGCCGTGTAATTACTAACCATAGAGTCCATAGCACCGGCTGTTACAGCAAAAAACAAGTTGGGAGTACCCATTTTTTCAAAATCCTGTAAATTGTCATTTACATTAGGTTGTGGGATAATCGCCACACGCAAGCCAAAACTCTCTAAAATTCTACCCAAAACCGCCGGTCCGAATGCCGGATGGTCTACATAAGCATCTCCACTAAAAATAATCACATCTAAAGCATCCCATTCTCTAATTTTAACCTCACGATTTGTAGTGGGCAACCAACTGGATAGACGATATGTAGTATCTTGTTTTGACATGTAAGATACAGAATATTAAGCGGTAACAGGGACACCAAACAAGTCAAACTCTGTTGCCTCTGTTATTTCAATATTGATAAATTTACCTAAATTAATAAAGTGATTTGCTGCATTGACCAATATTTCATTATCTACATCCGGAGAATCGTACTGTGTTCTACCGATATAATAATCGCCCTCTTGCCTATCGAAAATACATTGAAAAACTTTACCTACCTTTTGCTGATTAAGCTCCAGAGAAATCGCACTTTGAATTTCCATTATTTGAGCTACACGGTTTTGTTTTTCTTTATCACTAACCGTATCCTCTAATTTTTCGGCATGCGTATCTTCTTCGTGTGAGTAGGCAAAAACGCCCAACCGGTCAAATTTGCTTTTTTGTACCCAATCCTTTAACTCATCAAATTTTTCTTGGGTTTCTCCGGGATAACCTACTATTAGTGTCGTACGAATGGCCATATCGGGAATGGCAGCTCTAAAATCGGTCAGTAATTTTTCGGTAACTGCTCTATTATGCCCTCTACGCATAGATTTTAGAATATTGGAATTGATATGTTGCAAAGGAATATCCAGATAGTTACACATCTTTTTTTCTGTTTGCATCACCGCTAAAACGTCTAACGGGAAACCTGTAGGATAGGCATAATGCAAACGGATCCATTCTATACCCTCAATTTTAACCAATTCTTTTAACAGATCGGCTAAACGTCTTTTTCCGTATATATCCAAACCATAATAGGTAAGGTCTTGGGCGATTAAGATGAGTTCTTTGACCCCGTCTGCTGCTAATTTCTTAGCCTCAAGCACCAATTTTTCTATGGGTTGAGAAACATTTTTTCCACGTATTAACGGAATAGCACAAAAAGAACAAGAACGGTCGCAACCTTCTGAAATTTTTAAATACGCATAATGCTTAGGGGTAGTGGTAAGGCGTTCGCCCACCAATTCTTTTTTATAATCAGCGCCCAACACTTTTAATAAATTGGGCAAATCATGTGTACCAAAATATTGATCTACATTCGGTATTTCTTTTTCTAAATCGGGTTTGTAGCGCTCGCTAAGACAACCGGTTACAAATACTTTTTCTAATAGACCTGCTTCTTTTTGATCGATATAATGCAGAATAGTATCTATAGATTCTTCTTTAGCATCACCAATAAAACCACAGGTATTAATGACTACGATATCGGCTTCACCGTCCTCTTGGTGAACTACGTTTTTTTTGTTAGCTTTTAATTGCCCCATCAATACCTCGGAGTCATAAAGGTTTTTTGAGCAACCCAGAGTTACCACATTAATGTTTTTTTTATCGGATGATTTGGTACGCATAAATAATTTTAACTAGTAATTTGCCTGCAAAGGTACTAATATTGTGCTTGTAGCAATTATTAGGCGAATTTATTCTAATAAAACACACCTTAACTCTATAAAAAATATGTATACCTACAAAAGTAAGCCCTGTTATAGCGTTCCTTTCTTACGGCAAACTAACGGATGGCCTATTATTCCGACACTATTGGATTTCAAAGCTGATTGCAACCCCAATACTCTCTACATTATAATAATTATCTATCCTTCCCGAATCCGGAAAGCTTTTATATAAATTTTGATACGAATAGTGCATTTCAAAATAGGCCAAAAAATCATTTAAAATATGGGTTCTATACCCTAATGACCACCTAAACATAAAGCCACTTTGATCCACATCACCCAAATGCACACCAAAATTTACAGCTGTTGTCGGAGTGTTTTTGGTAGTTAACAAGCTTCCTCTTAGATTTATAAACAACGGATAATATACCAATTCCGGTTGGTTTAATTTTTCATATCCAATACCTAGTCCCGCAGCAAGATAAGGATTTAGGTAATAATTTAACGTGGTATTAAAACCCAATATACGGGAGTCTAATTCTAAATCATAAGCCGTATCTTGGCTACCACATCCTACATCATTACCATAAGGAAATATCATAAGGGATTGTACATTAAGGCTAAAGCCTTTATCTTTAGAAAACTCCGCATCCGTTTGGGAAAAAAGATGGGGAGATATCACTAACAAGAGTAAGAGCATAAAATGCTTATAATGAGGTGCTGTATTATTCATAATTTTTATTTTTAAATCTATTAGTCTAAATCTTAGGAAAATTCTTCTTCTAGTATTGGGTTTATGGCTGTCTTATATAGATATCCTATTACCCCCTTAATTTTTTAATTAGCCTATGGGCTACAAGATATAAAATAACAAGGAAAGTAATACCTGCAAACACCCATTTTAACTGATTGGATAATGAGAATATCTTTATCAAGTTAGTATTTAACCGAGGAATGTTTTCTATAAAATAAAGAATTCCCATATTCTCCACCAAATCAAAAAATGAAATAAAAAAGGGGAGTATTACTAAAGTACTATATAAAAACCGATTCATTTTTTGTTGCTTTAAAAGCGCTATTACGATAAAGGCGTAAACAAAACCATAAACCAGAGCATAAGGTGTATCTACAAACAATGTAGAAATAAAATACTGCTTTCTGTCCTCATCCCGAAAGAGAGACAGTATCTTGAGGACCTCTTTAGGAGAAAACCCAAAATGGAGATCTAAAATAGTGTGAACATTGACAGTCTCTGATGAAAAATAAGGGAATGCTACCCAATTTACAAAAAGGATAAATAGTAATCCAATACCTATAGATAATGGGGTACTCTTCTTTTGCAAAAAACGGATAAAAGGCATATTTAAGGAAGTCTATAAAATGTTTTACTCATAATTTTCCATTGATTATTAGACTTTAACAAGGTTAAATAATCGATATACTCTTTATCAGGATAGCTAAATTGTGTTTTGACCCATCCCATATTTCCTTGATAATCCATAGCTAAAATTTTTGTTTTTATTTGCCGGCTTCCGTCTTTAGCTACTTTTTTTATATATTCATCCAGAACTATCCTATGATTTTGGTGTGAATCAGCATACTGTAACCGAGCATCCGGACTGAAAGCATTTTTAAGCAAGTTTACGTCTGCTTTTTTTCGTCCATTAAAATACATGTTAACCACTTTTTCTATCTCTAAATACGTGTTTTCTTCTAACAAAAATGCTTGTAACACTTCATTGTATTTATTGGCCGCATTGATATACGGAAAATGACCCTCATTATGAAACGTAAAAACTTGAGCATTCGGATATTGTGCTTTAATAGCTTGTCGAAGTTGGGGCGAAATTAAAGGATCGTTATCCGATTCAATAATCAATTTAGGCACTTTTTTATAGTTATAACTAGATGGATTAAAGGTAAATCTGTCTACCACCACATAATACCTATTGATAAATTGTTTTTTTGAAAAGGGTAATGAAGGTAAAAAAGC
>JANTFW010000059.1 GCA_024763245.1 Flavobacteriaceae bacterium
AAAAACCAATTTGGTTTTGATGATTTTCTAAAACAGATCGGACAGATCAAGAAAATGGGTAATATGAAAGACCTTGTGGGGATGATTCCGGGAGCAGGTAAAATGATGAAAGATGTAGTTATTGACGATGATGCTTTTAAAGGTATTGAAGCCATTATCCATTCTATGACACCGGAAGAACGTAGTGATCCAAAGATCATTAATGCCAGTCGTAAAAAACGTATTGCCAAAGGATCAGGGTCTACCATACAAGATGTAAACCAACTGATGAAACAATTTTCTCAGATGAGTAAAATGATGAAAATGATGCAAGGACCGGGAGGTAAAAGTCGTATGATGCAAATGATGGGGAATTTGAAGTAGTATCTAAGTGGGTGCTAAGTAGTTTCTAAGTGGGTACTAAGTAGTGGCTAAGTGGGTGTTAAGTAGCAGTTAAATAGATTTTTGATTGTAAAAGCATGTATATCTGCATTCACAAGCAACTGATAACCAATTTATCTACCGAAACCTAGCGTAGGCGGGTGACTAACGACTAAAGACCATCAACCAATGATTAACAAGCTAAGATTCCTTCATAATTTATACCATTACAGATATTATCAGTGGATCTTTTTCAGTCTTTTAGCTATAGTAATTTTCTTTTTTTCCAAACATTTAGGCATGTTTTGGGACAATGTACTCTTTGTTTCCCGAATGGGAAATGAACTCTACCAAAACGGACTTTTAAATTGGTATATTCCAGATAGTTTTGATCCTGGTCATCCACCGTTTATTGGATTTGTCAATGCCATAGCCTGGAAAATATTTGGACATCACCTTTGGGTGAGTCATTTGGTTATGATACCTTTTAGTATAGGACTCTTTTATCAGCTTTACAATTTTGTCAGCTTTTATTTTGAAAAAGCCGGCTATGTATTTTTTGGGTTTTTGTTTTTATTGGTTGATCCTACACTTTCAGCTCAAATGGTTTTAGTCAATCCGGAAGTACCTACTTTATTTTTCTTTTTTATGGCTGTCAATGGGCTTTTAAGAAATAACTTGGTTTTAAAGACAGTAGGCCTGTTTTTTCTGAGCATCATTACCTTCAGGAGTATGATGTTAGCAGCTGGTCTATTTATCTTTGATATACTTAACCATCTATTTATTAAAAAGGAAAAATTGTCAAAACTTTGGGACAAAGGATTTATACTTCCCTATTTCATCGGGAGTATTCCCGGCGTAAGCTATGTTACATGGCGTTTACTCACCAAAGGATGGTTACAAACGCATCCAGATTCACCCTGGGCGGAACTTTGGCACTTTGCTGATTTGGAGTTTTTCCTGAGGAACATCATCGTGCTGGGACATCGTTATGCAGATTTCGGACGTATATTTATTCTTTCGTTTTTATTGATCAGTATGATTATGCTTAGAAAAAAAATGTTTAGCAAAAATGTCAAGCAATTACTCTTGCTGGCATTCAGTAGTGTGTTGATTATAGCCATTACCAGCCTGCTGTCTACCAATACCATGGGACACCGTTATTTTATTGTTTCATACTTGATCTTGGCTTTGGTGGCATTTTATGTTTTAATTCATTTCTACAAGCGTAAAAATATGGTATACAGCATATTAATTATCACTTTACTAACAGGTAATTTATGGATCTATCCCAGGAATATAGCACAAGGCTGGGATGCTTCACTGGCACATATGCCTTATTTTAAGTTAAGAAATCAAGCTTTGGATTATATGCAGGAAAATAATATACCTCTTAGCAAAACTGCCACTTATTTTCCCAATGCCACACCTCCGGACAATGTAGACCTTAATGGAAATTTGGAGAACTTTGAAGCTTACAATGCTACAAATGAGTATTTTTTCTACTCCAATGTATATAACCTTACAGACGAAATGCTTCAAAATCTAGACGAGAATTACCAATTAATAAAGACATTTAAAAAAAAAGGAGTATATATTAATCTATATCAAATCAAATCAAATGATTCTCATTGACGGGAAACTAACATCCCAAATCATCAAAGAAGAAATAGCCAATAGTGTAGCAACTATTAAGAAAAAAAATGGTAAGATTCCACATCTGGCCGCTATTATAGTTGGGGAAGATCCTGCCAGCAAAATTTACGTGAACCATAAAGTGAAAGCTTGTGCACAAGTTGGTTTTAATTCTACTTTGATAGAACTACCAATAGACATTACCGAAGAACAACTCTTAGATGAATTAGAAATACTCAATAAAGATACGGATATCGATGGTTTTATCGTACAACTACCCCTACCCGATCATATAGATGAGCAAAAGGTAATTATGGCAGTTAATCCTAAGAAAGATATTGATGGTTTTCATCCGGTCAATATTGGTAAAATGACTTTAGAATTACCCGGTATATTACCCGCAACACCTTATGGTATCCTAGAACTTCTGGAAAGATATAAAATTGAACCCTCGGGCAAACATGTAGTGGTTGTAGGGCGTAGCCATATCGTAGGCCGCCCCATTAGTATATTGCTTTCACAAAAAAGAGAAACAGGCAATGCCACCGTAACGCTGGCACATAGCCGAACGAAAAACCTTAAAGAAATTACCCTGCAAGCAGATATCTTGGTAGCTGCCATAGGGAAAGCAAATTTTATCACAGCAGATATGGTCAAAAATGATGTCATCATTATTGATGTAGGTACCAATTCCATTCCTGACACTAGTAGAAAAAGTGGTCATAGATTAGTGGGTGATGTAGATTTTGAGAGGGTGAGTAAAAAGGCTTCCTATATCACACCTGTACCAGGTGGTGTGGGTCCAATGACCATAGCTATGCTACTTAAAAATACTTTGACAGCAGCCCAAAAAAAAGAAGCTTAGAAAAGCCTCTTTTTTATTATTTATGGAAATTTAATCTACAATACGATTAATTTCTTACTAAGCTTAGCTGCATCATTACTGATCTGAAGTATATAAACCCCGGAAGCCAACTGAACATTACCAATTTGCATTTTACCGGAAGGAATATTGACATAATCATTTTGGTATAAAACTTTACCCATTTCATCGGAAATTTGTAAGCTCATATACGCTACAGGCTTATTGATACTTAGACTAATTGAATTATTGGTTACAGGATTGGGTGTAATTTGAATTTGATTAAGCAATTTATTTTCTGTAATTCCCACCCCTGTTGGATGTAGAGCCACATCCTTAATAACAGTTTCGTAATTACTTAAAGTAATGGTATGTGTTTGTGAATCATAACCCGTTTTGGAGTAAGTAACGTCATAGGTGCCTTCATAAATAGGCCTGTGATAATCCCCAACTGGCAGGGAACTGTTCACAAAGGATATAGCATCATCATGGTTTGTAATCTCTACTTTAGCTTCTATGGGATCTCCTGTAACCGAATCGGTAATGATGCCGTGAATGCCATAAAGTACTTGTTCCATATAAAGCAAAAAAGCCTCATCATTGTAGTTCCAGTAGGTTGGTAATGAATTGCTGTCCAGCAATTTGGAATCAGACAACTCCAAAGTAAATTCTCTACCATTTTTGTGATAGGTCATATAATCTTGTCTGGTACCGGCTGCCGGATACCAATCAGCTCCAAAAACAACCGCTTCATAAGATTCGGTAATATCGTTATAAACCCCTGAAAAATAATTAGCTGAATTGGCGTATTCCCAAGAGACTAGTTGCCACCAGTCGTCATCGGGATGTAACCTGTTAACTTCTAAAGGCGGGTCAATATAAGGCCAAACATTTGCAACAGAACGCCAGGCATCCCAAGGATAATTGACTACTTCTGCACCTCCGTGCGTATTAGCTGAGATGACAATATTATGTGTGTCAGCAAAATTCATCATATCGATAGTTTCTTGTGCCCAGGCATTGCCATCAGGATGGTCTTCAAATGGATCCGGAAAATTTCTATTGGGATCAACGCCATTAGCCAGATATCTTCTGGAACCGGAAACATTACTATTTCCTCCATAATAAGTACCATCAGGATTCGCATCTGGATTAATCCAGATTTCAACATTATTGACTAGATTGTCAACCTGATTGTCTGTTCCATAATTTGAAAGTAGGTAATCAGCTAAACGAAGTAGTAAAACAAACCCCGCTATTTCATCGCCGTGCATGGTACCAGTATAAAAAAACTCCGGTTCGTTTTCGTCAACATCGGGATTATCTGTTATTTTTAATACACTGATGTCACGACCATTTTGTGATGTACCTATAGATTCTAAACGGCAAATATTCGGGTAGTTATCTGCAAAATCTTGCATCATTTCTTGATAAACGCTATAAGTAGGATATCGGTCCCAATTGGCCATTTCTGCAGTAGTTGTAGCCATGGTAAGGGCTTTTACTCCTTTAGTTTTATCAATAGTTTCAAAAGGTAAATCTAAAGTCAATAAATCCTCAAATCTTGAACCAGGTATATAGGCATAATAGGTATTATTCTTTTTATCAACCTTGTCTATAGAAATAAATTTTGGCAAAGAATATATTGCTTCGGGACTAGAGAAATCCACTTTAAAATATACTTCATCAAATTGAGTAATTTGTGCTTTGGCTAAATCGATTTGGTGTACGTCTTTTTGAGCAAAAACCAATAAAGGCAGTATAAAAATTATAAGATAAAAAAATCTTGTCATTTTGGATAAAATTTTAAAAGTACGAAAATACAAGTTTTATCTTATTTCTCAGCAATATGAGCATATATATATTTAAACTATGATGAAAATAAAAAGTTGTTTTTAAGGCCTTTTATTAGTAATATTGTAATGGAAAGTTAATTTCCATGCAGATGGTGGATATCTGTCAATATTGTAAGCAAAGGTCAAAAGCTACCGAATCACTTGAGTTCAAAGAGCTTGAAAAACTCGGACACACTTGTAACGAAATTACCTTTAAAAAAGATCAAAGGATAGTCGTTCAAGGTGCCGTAGCCTACAATATTGCCTTTTTGAAAGAAGGTTTGGTTAAAATCCACCAAAGAGGGCCGGAAAAAGAACAAATTTTAAAAGTGTCCAAAGCACCCTCCTATTTAGGCTTACCCACTTCCCTTGCTTCTCGCATTAATCAATATACAGTAACAGCTATCACAAAATCTAAGGTTTGCTTTATCAATAATGAAATATTTAAAGAATTTATATTAAACAATGGAAAATTTGCCTATGAAATCATTATGGATTTATGTACACAAGAATTAGATTTTTATAAACGTGCAATAAATCAAATACAAAAACAAAGCGCCGGAAAAATTGCAGAGGCTTTGCTCTTTTTTGCTAATGATATTTATCTTAGTGATAATTTTACGCTTCCACTATCAAGAAACGATATGGGAGATTTAACCTGCTCTTCAAGGGAAACCGTTTCAAGGGTTTTATCGGATTTTGCACACAACCACATCATTGAGATTGATAAAAACAGCATCAAAATCATTGATAAAGAACAACTGAAAGTAATCTCTAAACACGGTTAACTTTCTTTAGTTTTTCTAAAACAAGCTCTTGTTTGACAATATAAAACTGCCAAGGTAGCCAGAACATAAAGTGCTACACCTACTTTACAGTAAATAGTACAGTAAAACCATGGCCTTGCACCTAACAAGTAAGCTACAATACCCAAAAGCATGAGAAAGATAAATACACTCCATACAGCAATCGGTAAGATTACTAGAATCCTGATGAAAAATTCTTTAAGTCTCATGGCACTATAATTAAAGGTTAAACAATCATTTAATTATAGTAAATATACACATTATCAAGCGTTTAAGATAATAAATCAATGTGATATACTACATGATACTTTGTGATTTATCACAATAAATACAGTGATATGGGTCACAAAAAATAGAAGTAAACTTATTCTATTTCGTATGGTTTAAAAGTAATGAGGTAAGTCTTTTGTTTAGGCAGATATGCGGTAGAAATTTGTATAACATCGCTAAGGGTGCTCTTCCCTCCTTGTGCCTTTTTGAACTGCGTCATATTAAATATAGACCCGCTGATGTTTTCATCTTTTTGAATGATCTCTGCATCCCAAGCATTTTTTTTGAGTTGATTAACTTGATTTTGATACCATTGATCCAAAGCATTTTTATCTGCTTCTCCAATATCTTTTCTCTCAAAGACCGATTTTTTATAGCCAATATTATTAATCAAAGATTCTTTATATTGCATATTTTCAGGCACTTCCACACCAAAAGCAAGTAAATCTTTGACAACTTCTTTTTCTTCTGCTTTCAATTCGGTAGGTGATTTTACTTTTTTCACTATTACTTTCTGTTCAACAGTAGCATTTTCCTTTTGTTCAGGTTTTTTGGGTTCATTTTTACAAGAGCTCAACACAAAAACGGATAGTAAGCTTAAGAAAACAATATTTTTCATCGGTTAAAATTTTAAATCAAGTCAAATTGACTTCAAAGAACGTAAATTATTACTAAACACAAAAGAGTATTTCAGAAAAAATCATAAAATAAACTCGCCTAAAAGCCATTTTTTTTGCAACTTTGTTTCAAGTTTTAAATTCGAAACCTTTTAAAAGTAAACTCATGAAAAAACATAATTTTAGCGCAGGCCCATCAATACTTCCCCAAAGTGTAATCAAAGATTCTGCAGCTGCGATTCTCAATTTTGCCGATATGGATCTTTCACTTATTGAAATTTCGCACAGAAGTCCTCAATTTGATGCTGTGGTTGTAAAAGCTCGACAATTGGCTTTAGAATTAGCCGGATTAGAAAACAAAGGTTATACAGCGCTTTTCTTACAAGGAGGTGCCAGCTTACAGTTTTTGATGTCTGCTTATAACCTGATGCCTGTCAATGGTAAAGCGGCGTATGTTGATACCGGTGCTTGGAGTAGCAAGGCCATTAAAGAAGCCAAGCTGTTAGGCGAGGTAGATGTAGTTGCTTCTTCCAAAGATAAAGGCTACAATTATATACCCAAAAATTATACGATTCCTGCAGATGCAGCTTATGTGCATATCACGACCAATAACACCATCTTTGGAACTCAATTTAATGACTTTCCGGATGTAAATGTACCACTCGTAGCCGATATGAGTTCGGATATATTTAGCAAAGCCTTGGATTTCTCCAAATTTGACCTGATCTATGCCGGTGCCCAAAAAAACATTGGCGCTTCTGGTACTACCTTGGTAATTGTTAAAGATGAAATATTAGGTAAAACAGGCCGTGAGATCCCTACCCTACTGAACTACGAAACCCATATCAAAAAGGATTCCTTATTCCACACCCCTGCGGTATTCTCCATTTATGTCTCTATGAAGTATTTGGAATGGGTAAAAGATCTGGGTGGTGTAGCAGCTATTGAGAAAATAAATCGTGAGAAAGCTGCCCTGCTCTACGATGAAATTGATAAAAATCCTCATTTTAAAGGTTTTGCAGCAGCTGAAGATCGTTCTTTGATGAATGTTACTTTTAACTTGACGGATGAATCTGTCAAAGAACGTTTTGACAAATTAGCAGCCGATAACGGCATACATGCCATCAAAGGACACCGCTCAGTAGGTGGCTATCGTGCCAGTATTTACAATGCGATGCCGATAGAAAGTGTGCAAGCCTTGGTAGATGTGATGAAAAAGCTGTAAGAATAACAATCTTAATAAAAAAATAAACCTTGCCAAAATTATTTGACAAGGTTTTTATCTACTTAGTATCCCAAATACACTAAACTAAATTATGAAAAAAAGTACAGACTTATAAAGATCTGTACTTTTTACTATTTATAATTGGGAACATTAATAGATTTTAAAATTCAATTCTTTCAATAGTCCAATTTTCTGACTTAGCTGCTTCCGGAGAAAAATCCTGGTTGATAATATAATTTAAGTTATCCGGGGTAATGGCAAGTGTTGTACTGGGCTTAATGGCTTTTGTGTTAACTATTTTTGCTGTTTCCCAATTATCATCACTAGACAATTCTACTAAGGTATTTCCTCCGGGAGAAGTACCATTATTCGTGACACCAACAACATTTCCATTTGACTTTAAAACCATACCATCAAAACCGGTAAATCCTGCATTTACAAATTTGACAAGTTTTGCCTGCTCAGGATTGCTAATAGGTATTTTTACTAATCCATAATTTGCATAAAGGCCTTTTTCGTTGACACTTACTAATGAAACCAAAAGGTAGCCATCCGGATGATAATCTATCCCATTTCCACCACTTTTTATACCTGTTTCATTTCTCCAAAATACACTAGGTTCCCCATTTTCATCCACTTTGTAAACGACTCCGGCAAACCAATCTGTAACATAAACATTTCCATTTTTATCAACAGCTATATCATTGGCCATATAAGCAGGAGCATCCGGTACTAAAGCAGATAAATTGATGTCTCTTTCAATCACACCGGTTGTAAGGTTATAGACTCTTAGATTTGAAATTCCCTTGGTATTTGGATCCTCGTCCATTAATTCTAAACCATTGAAACCGGTAGCTAATAGTGTATTACGTTTGTAATCAATTTGAAGTCCGGCTGTTGACATAGGAAAAGACTCACCACTTGTAAAGGCTTTATAACTGCCATCAAGGTTGATTTTAATGATTGGTCCGGCATTTAATGAACTCAACAAAAAAGTATTGTCATTTTTATCAAATTCAATTCCCTCAGGGTTTTGGGCAATGCCTTTTATATTGATTGATTCAGGAATATGCATACTTTTTTCTATATTTTCTTTAGTATTTTCATTTTTTGAGCTTTTTTGGGTTTTAGTATTACACGAAGTAGCCAAACTCAATACTACTAATAGCATTACGAAAGATCTTTTCATTTTAATAAAATTTAAATTTACGTTGCAAAAATGAAAAATGATAAGAAAAGTATTAGGAAACAAAAAAAGGAAAATCAGATACTTTTTACTGATTTTTTATACTCAGTTGGGGAAAGATTAGTACTCTTTCTAAATAATTTTGAGAAATAGTTGGGATATTCATATCCTAAACTAAATGCAATTTCAGCAACCGTTTTATTAGAATTCTTAAGCTGATTTTTAGCTTCATCAATGATAAAATCATGGATTATGGTAAGTGCAGAACTACCGGTATGATGTTTTATAGCATCACTTAAGTAATTAGGAGTAACATTTAATTTTGACGCAAAATATTGCACTGTAGGCTGTTGATTATCAATACTATTGTTCTCTAAATAGTGTTTTTTTAGTAATACTAAAAAATCCAAATAGAGTTCATTATTTACTTTTTTACGTGATGTAAACTGACGTGCATAAAAACGCTCAGATAAATTTAGAAGTGTACTGATATAGGAAAGGATGATTGGAATAGAAAAATCATCGCTCTGTTTATTGAATTCTAACCAAGCTAGATGTAAAATACTTTCAACAGAAGCTTTTTCTTGCTCATTGAGAAGTAAGGATTCATTTACTTGATAAGAAAAGAAATCATAAGTATCAATTTTTTTATGAGAAAACTGTTTTTTAAAAATATTAGGATGAATTAATATTTGATAACCTTTCCAAGGGTTTGTAGCATTGCAAGTATATAACTGTTTTGGTTCTATAAAATGTAAAATACCATTATTACCTTCAAATCTGGTATTGCCAATTTGTATATATCCATTGAAATTTTTGACAAATGAAATAGTATAAAAATCAAAACTCAATTCTTCATTCTTGATTATTTTATCATTATTTACCTCCTCATATTTCAATATATCAACAAGAGGATGTTTTAAACCAACTCCATAGTATTTTCTTAAATTTTTTATGTTTTTAAAATGTTTCAAAACCTTTCTAAAATGATATTTTGTATAATTTTGATATTTGAGTTGGCAATTTAATGAATATATTGTTTCGTTAAAACGCTATATTTTTAAAGACAGAACTTAACTACTCTAAATAAGCCTTTTTAAGAAACCCAAATACCAGCCCATAAATGCTTACATAAAAAGTGAATGTGGCTGTAAAAGGAATGTGAATGATCGTTTTTTATTCTTTTTTACTGCTTGTGCATGGATTACTGGTGCTACCCATAGGCTATTTTCTAAGTTCAATATAATCTTTCGCTGTTAATACTGGTATTTTTGCAGTCTTAAAATCTTTTAAATTTCTGGATATTAAAATTGGTATATCATTTTCGATTGCTGTGTGATATTGGATTGCCTCCTCGAAATCTTTGAAATCCGATTCGAGTGAAAGATCAATAATTTTATCATCCATCGGTAGAACTTCTACTAGGACTTTAAACTTCCGTAGTATTTTTCGTGCGTTACTTAATTTCAATGTTTGAGATAGGATGTAATAAGTGTTTGCAAAAGTTAGCGAAGAAATATAAAGTTTGATTTCCTTTTTGTCAGAAAGCGTGAATAATTCTTGTGCTTCCACAATAAATTCTTTTCGTTCTGATAATAAATCCAGTACAATATTCGTATCTACTAATAATCTATCCATTATGAATATTTTTGAGATAGAAATTCAGTGTAATCTTTTCTGTAGTCCTTCTCTTTAAGTTCAATAACACCTGTCAAGCTTTCAACCAAAGGGCTAATTTCTGTTTCATTCTTTTTTCTATCGGTGACCGCTTGTAAATAGCTTTCTATCATTCTCGAAAGGCTAATATTATGCTCTTTGGCATATTCTTTAGCTTTTTCGATGACGCTTTCGTTTAGTTTTAATGTTAATTTTGAATCCATAATGCTTTATTATACGTGCAAATATATTTAATAGTTACGTATAAATCAATTATTTTTAATATTTAATCCTTACTTTTGAGACGTACTAACGGTTTGTGTATGAAGCGTTGGGCATTTCGAAGCACTTCATTTTCAGTTTAACGTAAATTTTATTTATTGCTCTAAATTTCATTTTAACTACTTATTGCCCAATGATTTATACACTTTGTTGGGGGTATGTGCTTTATTTTTCGTCCTATTTTTAGCGTTGGCAAGACATACTCTTTTGCAATTTTTGGTCAAGGGTTGGCTCGTGCGAATTGCAAATGTGTATGGCTTTTGCGTTGGCTATTTCAATATTTCCATTCTGTATGCCTAAACGGTAATCTGTTCAGTTCGTCTCTGTAAAATCTCCATTTTGGCATAAATTCATTCATATATTTTATAAACTTTGCATTATGACTTCTTTCCAGTAAATGTACTAATTCGTGAACCACAATATATTCCAAACATTCTAAAGGTTTTTTTGCCAATTCAAGATTTAGCCAAATTCGTTTTGCTTCTACATTACAAGTTCCCCATTTTGTACGCATTATTTTAACGCCAAAGTCATTGGTTTTTACGCCAATTTTCTTTTCCCATTTTTCCAACATTTTAGGAATAACTTTTTTCATTTCTTCACGATACCATTCATCCAGAATTTCTTTCCGTTTTTTTGTTGAAGTGTTTGGTCTTATGTATAATTCTATTTCACTGTGTTTTAAAACTACTTTTGGTTTTGTATCTTGTTCAATTACTGAAAGTAAATATCTTTTTCCTTGAAAATAGTGGCTTTCACTTTCTACAAACTCTCTTTTTGTTTCTCTTTCCTGATTTCTAAATTCCTCTTGTTGTTTCTTAATCCATTTTAGTTTGTTAATAGCAAAAACACGGATAGTATCTAAATCCATACGTTCAGGTGCTGCAATTTTCACCTTACCGTTTGGTGGATATACACTCAAATGAATATTTTTAATATCCTTTTGCTCTATCTCAATGCTTATATTTCCTAATTCTATTTGTTGCATTAATATTCTTTTTGCTCTCTTATAATTGAAAATATTTCCTCAACTCTATTTACATCATTTAGTATTTCAAAAAGTGCTTGTTTTATTTCTCTTTCCTTTGGTAAATTACCTCTCCAGCCATCTCTTTTTTCTTTTTTAACTGCTTTGTCTATTTGCATAGCCAAATCTTCATCCTTACCTAAATTATTGTATAAGGCTCTTTGTGCAACAGTTACTAAAATGTCTGGGGTTTCTTCACTTTTCCCTTCATTTACTTGACTGGCTAATTCTGCTATTTTTTGCAAATATTCTTCATAAGTAATGGCGTTCTCTTTTCTTGCCTTTATGAGTTCAGCCAATAGTTTTGACATTTCTTCAAAAAATGCAGGGTCAATCAAATGCTCTTTAATTATCTTCTTTCTAACATTGTTTTCAATAGTTTCAGCAACTGCTTCATTGCTGCTTCTTAAATCTTTTGGCAAACTTTCAATGGCTTCTACAATTCCTTCACTATTAATAATATCTAACAAAGACATATCGGCAAATGGTGAAATAGTTTCTGGTTCTTCTGCCTGAATATACGTGTCAATCAAATGACGCATATCGGCTTCATAAGTTTTTAAATCTAATACCTCTCCACTTGCAATTCGTATATCTTCACGCAGTTTTAGATAATGGTCTATTTCTTTTTTAATTTTTTCCGTTTCCGAAACGGTATAACCTGCTTCTTCCATTTCGTCTGCAATATTGGCATAAGCACGAATTAAGGCTACCGTTTTTTTGTATAAAGCCGTTCTTTGCGTTTCTCTTGCTTTTAGTTCTTCTTCAATCTCTGTATTTCCACAGAAATAACGAATGTATGCCATTCTATCTTTTGGTGCTTCTACGGGTTCACAAAGCAATGCGATTTCTTCTAAGGCATTATCTAAGCGTTCTTTCCCTTTTTCTAATCTATCTTGAAGCATTATATCTATGTCTTTTGCTTCAAAATTATCATAGTCTAATTCGTTGGTGTAAACTTGCAATGCGCCTGTTCCTTCTTCATTGACCAATTTTTTAAACAAATCTTTGTAATCTACAATATAACCGAATTGCTTATCTGCTCCATCTAACCGGTTTACTCGTGTAATGGCTTGAAATAGACCGTGGTCTTGCATAGATTTATCAATGTATAAATAAGTGCAGGTTGGTGCATCAAAACCAGTTAATAGTTTTGAAACAACAATCAACAATTTCATATTGGCAGGTTCATTTTTAAACTTATCCTTTGCCCAATCTTCATACTGTTCTGTAGATTTTGTACCTAATAATTCTTTGTACAGATTGTACATAAATTCTTTTTCGGTTTCGGTACTTGCACCAGTATCTTCTGTGGTTACATCACTGGTTTGCGGACTGTATGAAGTAACAATGGCACATTTATCTTTTAAAGGTGTTTTTAAGAATAATTCGTAATATCTACACGCTTCATAAATGGAACTTGCCACCAAAATGGCATTCCCTTTTTC